>DEPP01000037.1 GCA_002358835.1 Bacteroidales bacterium UBA3389 | reverse complement strand
ACGTTTGTATAAGAAATGAAATTATTGATATGAAGAAGTTGTTTGGTAAAACTTTAAGCGAGTTAAAAGATATTTGCAAAGAATTATCTCTTCCTTCGTTTACAGCCAAGCAAATTGCAGATTGGTTGTATAAAAAAGAGATTTCGTCAATAGAAGAAATGACAAACATCTCGTTAAAGAACCGAGATATTTTGTCAGAACACTATTCTTTTGGTCTGATAGCCCCGATCTCTTGTATGACTTCAAAAGATGGCACAAAGAAATACCTATATCAATACGGGGAGTTTGATTTTGTTGAAGCAGTTCTTATTCCGGACAAAGAGAGAGCAACTTTGTGTATATCGACTCAAGTAGGCTGTAAGATGAATTGCCAATTTTGTGCAACAGCTCGCCAAGGCTTCAAACGTAATCTTGATTGCAACGAAATATTAAACATAATCAGAAGTTTGCCTGAGTATTCCCAATTGACGAATCTTGTTTATATGGGAATGGGAGAGCCGTTAGATAATTTTGAAAACGTGATGAAGAGTATCGAAATACTGACCGCTGATTGGGGATTTGCAATGAGCGGACGCAGAATCACAGTTTCAACTTCCGGATTGTTGCCAAGACTGAGAGAATTCTTGGATAAGACAAATGTACATCTTGCTGTAAGTTTACATAATCCAATACCTGAAGAGCGCGAATCAATAATGCCGATTGAAAAAGCTTACAAAATACAAGATGTTGTTGAGGTTTTGAAGGATTATGATTGGAGTGGACAAAGAAGATTGACGTTTGAATACATTGTTTTTGAGGGATTAAACAATCAAAAGAGGCACATATTGGAACTATTAAGGCTTTTAGATGGACTGAATTGCAGAATCAATCTTATACGTTTTCACACCATTCCGAACACCCCTTATATCTCGGCGACGGAAGAAAGTATGATTAAACTAAGAGACGCATTGAGTTCAAAGGGAATAATATGTACAATACGGGCTTCAAGAGGTGAGGACATACTTGCAGCATGCGGATTATTATCAACAAAAAAGAAATTGGAGAATGTACGATAGAATACCATCATGGATTGTAAACAATCCGATAAAAAGAAGAAACAGTAAAGAGGTTCTTGTAGGCAATATAGGCATTGGAGGATTTAATCCTGTCAGAGTTCAGTCTATGACAAATACAGACACGATGAACACCATGGAAACGGTGAAACAGTGTATCTCTCTTGCCGAAGCGGGTTGTGAACTTGTGAGAATAACCGCTTCAAACGTGCAAGCAGCTGAGAATCTCTACAACATAAAGAACGAACTCGAAAAAAGAAACTATCAAATACCTCTTATCGCAGACATACACTTTAATCCCAAAGCAGCAGAGGTTGCAGCCAAGATTGTAGATAAGGTAAGGATAAATCCGGGAAACTATACCGATAGGAATATTTCAAAATTCGATTATACAGAACAAGAGTATAGAGATGAGTTGTCAAAGATTGCTGATAGGTTACAGCCTTTGATTGAAATATGTAAGGAAAACAAGACAGCAATGCGAATAGGCACCAATCACGGTTCTTTAAGCAAGAGAATAATGAGCCGTTACGGAGATACGCCTTATGCGATGGCTGTGTCGGCAATGGAGTTTGTCAGAATATGTCATGGAATGGGATATGACGATTTGGTGCTTTCGATGAAGTCAAGCAACGTTAAGGTTATGAATTACGCAACTCGTATTCTTGCAGCGATGATGCAGGAGGAGGATTTGGCGTATCCGATTCACCTTGGCGTAACAGAGGCTGGTAATGGCACAGATGGACGTATCAAATCGATGTCCGGCATAGGCAGTTTGCTTGCAATAGGAATCGGAGATACGATAAGAGTGTCGCTAACTGAAAAACCGGAAAACGAAATCCCTGTTGCAAAACAAATTGTTGAGGCTTATAAGAATATGCCTTTTGAAAGCAATGGCGAAGAAGTTGCATTAAAAACCGTGTTTTCAAGGCTTGATAGTGCTAATGCAAGTGAGGAAAAATTAAAACTTTGTTTCAGTGAAACGAATCTTGGTTTTGATAAACCAAAACTTGATTCTAGCAAATTGTCTTTTGATTCTATTTTGACAAAATCAAGTAAGGGGAAATCACTTGTTCAAATCACTCAAACAGAGGGAAATATCGATAAGGCAAAATTAGCAGGCGATGTGTCAGCTCTTATAATGGAAGGAGTGGTTGAAAGTGTTGATTTGATGGATAAAGAATTTGAAGCAGACTTACTTCAAGCTACGGGAGAGAAAATTTACAAAGCAGAATTTATTGCTTGCCCTTCATGTGGCAGAACAAAATATGATATTCAAGCAGCTTTGGAAAAGGTAAAGCAAAGTTGCAGTCATTTGAAGGGATTGAAGATTGCCGTCATGGGTTGTATAGTTAATGGCCCCGGAGAGATGGCTGACGCAAACTATGGCTACATTGGAAGCAGGGAAAACAAAGTTCATCTTTACCGAGAAGGCAAATTAGTGCATTCAAACGTTGATGAAAAAGATGCAATCGAACTATTGATTTCAATGATTAAAGAGGACGGAAAATGGCAAGAAGAAAACTAAAAGCGATATTTGGAATTGTATTTTTGATTTGTGTAGTTTGCTTTGCTGTTTATGGTTTTAAGTCCAACAAAAGCAATAAAACAAAAAGCGTTTCTTCAAAATGTGGCTTCACAGTTTTGGAAGCAATGCCCTCAAGCAACGCAAAGCTACGCTTACTCGACCATGCATATTATCAAATCGGCTATAGCATACAACATAAACAAGCAGCCTATGTTGCCTATCTTCTGACTGCCGATATGGTTCGCAATAATGATAATGCAAAACGAGGAAGTACCAATTTCAAAAAAGATCCTCTTTTGTCGAAACATTATAGCGTTACACAAGATTATAAAAACAGCGGATTCGTTCGAGGACACCTTTGCCCGTCTAAGGATATGTGTTGGTCATATCCTTCAATGAAAGAAACCTTTTACATGTCTAATGTGTCGCCTCAAAGAGAGAGTTTTAACAATGGAATATGGAAGAAATTGGAAAACCAAGTCAGAGAATGGGCTCTTGAAAACGATAGCATTATTGTTATAACCGGACCGGTTCTTTCGACGAAATATGAAACTATAGGCGAGAATCAAGTCAGCGTGTGTAAGAAATTCTACAAGTTAGTTATCGATATATCCTATCCAAATCAAAAGATGATTGCCTTTGTTATGGATAACGCAAATCAAAAGGGCAGTGTGTACAAATATAGTTGCACAGTAAAAGATGTAGAGCAAATTACAGACTTGGATTTCTTCCCTTCATTTGCCACAGACCCGATAATAGATTCTTTAGAAAAGACTATAAATATAGAACTTTGGAAATCGGTAAAATAAAACCAAGTTTTAATTTACTGAAATCAAGAAACAAAAAATTCTTTTCAAGAATTAAAAAATTAAAACTTGAATATACACTTCTCAAACATTTTTTCGTTTTACTGAAACCAAAATACGAAATATGCGAATCTTAAATACACTGAAGAAAAACAGCTCCTATTTTACTGTCTTTTGCTTAACGATATTGTATGCTTTGTTTTTAAGTGTCAATCCTGTGGGTGATGCCTACTCAAACGCCTATTCGTCATTGTATGCTGAGGATATGCTTAAACCACATCATCTGTTGTATTGTCTTTATGGAAATATAATATTGAGATTATTTGGTTTTCTTCATTTGGAACCAATGATTGTGTTGCAACTTTCAAACGCCATTGTCGCAGGAGGTTGTTTGCTTGTTTTAAGACGGATAATAAAAAGAGTCAATCCAAGTGAGACGTTTATTAGTTCTTCGATACTGTTTTGTGGAGCTTGTTTTGGTTTTATGCGATTTGCAACGGACAATGAGTGTTATATGATTCCATTGCTCTTTAGTTTGCTTACAATTTACTATGTTCAGGTTTTTCTGATTAAAAACACCTTTTCGAGAATCTGCAAAGCCGCAATATGTGTGGTTTTTGCCTGTTTATTTCATCAGTTAGCCATATTGGTTTGGCTGTGTGTTGCAGGTGTTTTGCTTTTTAGCTGTAATAAAAAGTACACGCTTTGTTTCCTTTCGATAAGTCTTGCAATCCCTTTGTTGTATGCCCTTGCTGCTTTTCTGACAACAGGAAACATTTCAGTGCAAGGAACAATTGAATTTGCACTAACGGATTATCTTTCGGGGAATGCTCAAATGCCTCAATTGAAACAAGTATTGCTTTTGACTTTTGTAAGTCTTGTCAGAACCTTTGTTCAAGTGCATGGATATATGTTTGAATTTATCGGTTCAAATCTTGTTATCTGTATAATAGTATTTGCTTTTGTCGCTATTTTTGCAATTTTGGCTATCATTGCTTTCGTAAAGGATAAACACAGAACATTAAAACTGTTTCAAGAAAAGAGGTTTGTCAGAATGCTTTGGGTATTATTGATTCTTACAATCTCGTTTGCGGCTTTTTCAAACGGGAATGCAGAGTTTATGACAATGATTCCGTTTCTTTTAGTTGTGTTACATGCCTATTATTTCACCTCTTACCGAGCTGTTATTTTGTTTGCATTTGCTCTTTTGCTATGGAATATCTGCTTTGCTTTGTATCCGCTTGGACGAATCGAAATGACGCCAAACGAAAAGCTTGCTGAAATGGTTTTGAATAATAAAAATGCGGTGTTTGTTCTTAAAGACAAAAATGTGGTTGAAAATATTTGTCTTTACAAATACGGAAACATAGGGAATGTTGTTTTGAAACATGCTTACAAATACACAAAAGAAGAATATGAATCCGATAAAGCGTCGGGTAAAACGATAATTACAGATGCTATAGGAGGCAAAGAGTCAATCAATAGGGCAAGTGTTACTCAGAAAGTGAATTTTGCATTTGATGAGGTGAGAAATCCACTTGTTTTATTGAAATTCTCATCTCCTATGTGCAAAAGAATGGTTTGTAAGTTGTAAATCTGAACAAATCAATTTAACTTTGCAAACTGAAAAAATGAAGAGTTAAAATGGAAGAATTGGTAATTGCCACAAATAATCAGCATAAGGTTGAAGAGATTCGAAGAGCGTTGGGTAATAAAATCAAACTTATAAGTCTTAAAGACTTGGGTTGTAGAGAGGAAATACCGGAAGATGGAACTACATTAAAGGAAAACGCTTACCAAAAGGCAAAATACGTTTGGGATAAGTACAAAAAGAATTGCTTTGCCGACGATACAGGACTTATGGTTGAGGCTTTAGATGGAGCACCCGGTGTTTACTCTGCTCGTTATGCAGGAGAACATTGCTCGTTTGACGATAACATAGATTTGTTGTTGGAAAACATGGAAGGAAAGACCAATCGAAATGCGTATTTTGCAACTGTGATATGCTTGATTCAAGATGGAGAGCCGGTTTACTTTGAGGGAAAATGTGAAGGTTGCATTTTGACAGAGCGTTATGGCAGAGGAGGATTCGGATACGACCCTATATTTATGCCAAAAGGCTATGGAGAAAGTTTTGCCGAGATAAGCATGGAAGAAAAGAATAAGATATCACATCGAGGCAAAGCAACAGAAAAATTGATTAAGCATCTATTGAAATAGAACGATGAAAGAATTGACAGAATTCAAAAAAGAAGTTGTGCTAAACAACGCAAAACAAATGTGTTTGGCAGCTTTGACAGCACCAAAGGCAAGAGGAACAGATAATTTGGTGATAAAAGTTGCTGAAGGTGAAGATATAGAGAGGTTATCCGCCAAGTTGGAAGAGTTATATCAAACCACAGGACAAGAGTTCTTGCATAGAGATTCTCAAAATATACTTCAATCGCAAGCAATCGTCTTAATTGGAAGCAAGATTCAACCTTTGGGATTGAATTGTGGCTATTGCGGTTATCCAAATTGCGGAACAAAACCACAAGACGTGCCTTGCTTTTTCAATTCCAATGATTTGGGAATAGCAGTCGGCAGTGCGTGCAGTACAGCAGCAGATTTGAAAACCGATAACAGGGTTATGTTCTCTGTAGGTTTGGCTGCAAAGGAATCAGGCTTGATGCCGGATTGCCCGATTGTGCTTGCAATAGTGTTGTCTGCAAGTGGTAAAAGTGTGTTTTTTGATAGGAAATAAAGATAATTTAGGAATAATAAACTACGAATAAATAAGAGATAGATATGTTACAACTTAATTTAATAAGAGAGAAGAGAGATTATGTTATAGAGCGATTAGGGGTTAAGCATTTCAAAAATGCCGAACAAGTAATCGATGAAATAATTGCATCAGATAACAAAAGAAGAAATACACAAACAGAACTTGATAAAATAAAATCAGAATCTAATTCATTGGCTAAGCAAATCGGTATAATGTATAAGCAAGGCGAGGCTGCTAAAGCTGAGGAATTGAAGAAACAAACTGCTGTTTGCAAAGAGCGAGAAAAGGAATTGTCAGAGCAACTTGCAGAATGCGAAAGCCATGTTCGAGATTTGTTATTGACAGTGCCTAATTTGCCAAACGAAAACGTGCCTTTGGGAAAATCTTCTGAAGATAATGTTGTTGAGGTTCAAAGAGGCGAAATTCCAAAACTTCAAGAAGGTGCAAAACCTCACTGGGATATTTGTGCAGAATATGATATTGTCGATTTCGAACTTGGAAACAAGATTACAGGAGCAGGATTCCCGGTTTACAAAAGAAAAGGTGCCAAATTGCAAAGAGCTTTGATAAACTTTTTCTTAGATGAAGCAGAAGCGAATGGCTTTACTGAAGTGCAACCTCCTTTGATGGTTAATGAGAATTCAGCAATGGCTACAGGACAACTTCCGGACAAAGAAGGGCAAATGTATTCTATTCCGTTAGATGGCTATTATATGATTCCGACTGCTGAGGTTCCGGTAACTAATATCTTTAGAGATACTATTCAAAAGGAGAAAGATTTGCCGCTTCAATACTGTGCGTATTCTCAATGCTTCCGTCGTGAGGCCGGCTCTTACGGTAAAGATGTCAGAGGCTTGAATCGTTTGCATCAATTCGACAAAGTGGAAATTGTTTGTGTTGATACGCCTGAGCATTCTTACGAACAACTTGAAAAGATGAAGAATCACGTTGCAGGATTGTTGGAAAAGTTGGAATTACCGTACAGAATATTGCGTTTATGTGGCGGAGACATGTCCTTTACTTCTGCAATAACATACGATTTTGAAGTTTGGTCGGCTGCACAACAACGTTGGTTGGAGGTAAGTAGCGTTTCAAACTTCGAAACTTATCAATCGAATCGAATGAAGTTGAGATACAAAAACTCCGAAGGAAAGACTGTTTTGGCTCATACTTTGAATGGTAGTGCTTTGGCTTTACCTCGAATCGTTGCAGCTTTGTTGGAAAATCACCAAACACCAACAGGAGTGAATATTCCAAAGGCTTTGCAAAAGTATACAGGATTTGAGAAAATCGACTAAAGATTTTATAACATATTTTATTTTATTTAGAAAGGAGGATTGTAGAAATACTATCCTCCTTTTTTTCTTTTGAAAATGAGATTGTTAGAATGATGGTAGCGAAACGCTGTTTCGTTAAATTGTTTCTTTGATTCAGTAAATTGTTTCTTCGTTTCAGTAAATTCTTTCTTTGATTTGAACAAGTCGAATGAAAATATGTTCTTGCTAAGTGAAAATATATTCTTAAAAAGTTAAAAAGCGTCGGTTTAAGACCTTTTTATAATCGAACTTTTTTGTATCTTTGCCATTCAGAATTAAAAACATAGAAAATGGAAAACTTATACGAAAAACTTGGAGTTATTCCGCAAGATAAACTAAATCAAACAAAAGATTATATTCATCAATACATAGGATTGCGTTTGACGGCTTTGGGCGTTGAAATGGATACAGAGGGCATGAGCGATGAACAGAAGAATTTTATCGAATGCCTGAAAGGTCTTCTTTCTAATTACAAAGAACGTGAAATCCTTTATGATAACAATCTCTGTCCGGCAGATGAGAGAATTCAAAACTTCTTTGATGGCTATTTTGCTACTGTTAAGGGGGTTGAGGATATTAAATTACCTATTCGTACTTTCACTTTGGATTCTTATGGTATAGCACGCGAGTTGTCACTTCCAAAAGGAAAAGATGAGTATCTTTCAGAATATGTATCATCTTACAGAACAAAACAAGGAGTGTTGCATAATCCAAAGAACGATAGGCGAACAACTAAAGGTGTTTTTCATATTGTCGAAGGTGGTTTACCGATTCCGGATGATAAAAAAAGCGTTCCTATTCACACAGCAAAATATCTTTTTCATAAAGCATTTGCAGAAACAGGCGATATAATGGAATTGCCGTTTACATCTCAAAGTGAGAAGAATGTGCATTTGTTTGTTTCACTTCTTCTGAAGCCTATAGTGTGTCCGAAGGTGGATGGCGTGAGTGAGGAAAAGAATATGGAGATAAGATTCTTTGCACCAGGTTCGTTGGTATGTAATTTGGATTTTGTCGAAAGCATATTCGGAAATGGTGGAAGCCCATATCACATTAGCAATGATTCGGCTTTGGATATTGAACATTGGACAGGACATACGGGATGTATTATCTTGGCACCGCAACTTACAAAACTAACCAAAAAAGAATGCGGATTGCCTCATGTGAGCAAAGCAACCGAAAGACAAAAAAGAGATGGAATGTGTTGGGAGAATGAGAACGAACTTTACAATGACGGTCAATCGTTCAAACTTTGCGTTCGTACTCAAGATGGCGTTATTGCAACAATCATAGCTGATAATTACTTTGGATATAGCAAGAAAGAAGTAAAAACTATGATTGGTTACTCGGCAAATATCTTTGGGGTAGCCGAAGAAGAACACGCAGGAGGTGCATTAGTCTTTCCGGGATATAATCAAGGTGATACTTACTTTGCCAATCCTATGAAAGTAAAAAATACTTTCGCAGATGTGAAAGCAAATTGTCAGGCGTTTATAGATTTCAAAGAAGAAGGTTATGGAATAGATAAGAATTTCCCTCATATTTATTATCTCCCTGAAAATACAACATTCAACGTTCCTATTCAGGAAATCAAATGGAAGAACACTACAGGCGAACATACGTTGAAGTTACTGCCACAACGAGTTTATATCTTGCCAAATGGAAGTAAGTTTAGAATGGAAGGATATAGCGGTGCGTTGAATTATCGTCTTGTAGAGATAGTTGGAGACGGATTATTCTGTCATAAGCCTTGTACGGTTAGCGGTGGAGGAAAATCAGAGATAAGTAAATCGATTGCAGATGCGATATTGGGTGGTCCATTCTTTATAAAGGATTTCGAAAAAGACTTTGCAAAGGTAGAAGAGATTATAAATTATGACTATTCTAAGCGTTATAATGCGTTGAAAGATGATCCGATTCCATATAGCCGCAGTTTCTTAAACTCTCGTCGTTCTATGGGTAGTGTAATCAAGCTTTTGACACCTTCGAGTGAATATACAGACGAATACAATAAGTGGTTGGCAGGACTTCCTCAATACATAAAAGGCTTAGCGTTTATTATAAAACGATTCTATAAAGATGAATGGGGAGGAGAGTGGAAAAAATACTTCGGAGTTGATATTTTGAACGGAACACCTGGCAATGAATTGAAATTTGGTGATAAAAAGATATTCGCACGTTACCTAAGGGTTGGATTTGCAGAAGATGACACATGGAGAACATTTAAACTCCGTCAAGACTTCGTTCATTCAGATAAAGTACAAATGGAAGATGATATAAGCGCATCAACAGTTGTTCCTTCGAGATTGTTAAGTAACTTGGGAAAATCATCAGACAGAGAAAGCGTTAAACTTGTTGAGAATTGCGAATATCGATTCTTCCAACGCCCTGACGATGCGGTGATAAGAGGATATGATAAAAAGGCTGAGTTAGACTTGTCTTCTCCAAATACTTTCATATCCAATTACGAGCCTCTTTCAACAGAAGATGCCCAAGAGTTGGTAGAGGATGTTATCAACTTCGATCAGTTTACCGAACCGATGAGAGATATGATTAAAGAGGTAGCACAGAAGAAGGATTGCAAGTATTTTGTTTCTTCAGCGCACCCTCGTTTAGTTAATGGTAAGCCATCGAAGAATGTTCGCTATCTTCAAACTCGCAACGACTTGATTCACCCAGAAGAAAGATATATTGCAGAAGTTGGAATAAGACTTGCAAGAAAATTAAAGCCAAACGATCCTCTTTATATACCTGTTAATTCAGTTCTTCCGGGAAGAAGAAACAACAGAAAGGAAGAAGGAATCCGTCCACTTGCAGTTTACAACCCTATTCACTATCAAGAATTGCCTGAATTGTTTATGGATTTCATTTGTTCGCTAACAGGAAAGAGTCCATCTACAACAGGAGCAGGTAGTGAGGGCGCATTGACAAAGGCACCTTTTAATGCCTTGTGTGCGGTTACGGATTTGAATAATGCCTTGGTTTCATTCATTCTTACAGGTTATGATGGCTTTACAACACCTGCAGGATATATAGGAAGCAAATACAGAATAGATCACGATTTATCTCTTTTGACTCCGGAATTATGGGCAAGACTTTCTCAAGAAGAGCGTTCGCCTAAGTATATGATAAATAACGGTTATTTGGAACGAATAAACGACTTTACATACGGCGGAAAAGAAGTGAAGGCATCTGTTTTGGGATATAGAATTACAGAGAAATTCGTTGTGGATTTTTATGGCAGAGTATTCGAAAACCCTAACGTTGTATTTACAGAAGAAATGCTCCGTCCTGAATTGCAATCGATGGATGAGTATGTTGATGGTATCAATAACATTGTCGAGAATCAAAAACGTGTTGCACAGATGTATTTCAGCGATGGTAGCGTTGAAGCAGCCGTACCGCCGTTGAAGGCTTTGTTACACATAATGGTGAACGGAGAATACAATGGAATGACAATTGCAAGCGAAGAATTCCGAGCAATGTTTACAAGAGAGAATATGATGGAAAGCGATTGGTATGCAGAGCGATTGAGAAACAAACACATAAACGACATAGCTTTGTGGCAGAATCATCAAAACTATCTCTTGGATTTCTTAAAGCATGGAAACAATCTTGGAGAAGAACGCCTGCAAGAAATAAAGGATAAATTGCAAACAGTATCCGAAAGATTGGCATTTATAAAAAGTCAGGAGTATTACGAACAATTGGTTGGTACAATAGGAAAAGACAATCTGTATTTGGGATAAGATTAGAGTGATTACGGCAAATAGAATACAGAAAGTAAGAAATGTATCACTGATTAGATAAAAGACAAAAATCAAACGGACGTTTGAACTTGTGAATTCAGGTCAAACGTCCGTTTCTCTTTATTGCATTCCCCATATTTTCAGAGTTTGATCTCCTGCAGTCGAGATTATGTATCTTCCGTCTGGACTCCAATTTGCTGAAGTAAACCTCATGCCGACTGTACCTAAGGTTTTGACAACCGAATAAGTGTTTGCGTCCCATATTTTAATGAATCTGCTGTCTGCAAAACTGAGAAAATAATCACCATTCGGGCTATAACTAACGCCGGATACACGATAGCCGTCGTGCTCATCAAGAATCTGAAGACATTGTCCTGTGTTTGCGTCCCATATTCTTATGATTCCGTCATATCCTCCTGAGATTACCTTGCTTCCATCTTTACTCCAGTTGCAACTTTGCTCACCCCAATTGCATCCGATAAGGGTATGAAGACATTGTCCTGTGTTCGCATCCCATATTCTTAGACTTCCGTCATTCGAGGCAGAGACAAGACGATTTCCATCCGGACTCCAAAATACCTGACAAACGTTTGATGTGTGTCCGATAAGAATTTTGATGCATTGATAATTGTTTGCGTTCCATATTCTGATGTTGTGTTCAAGCGAAGATGAGGCTATGTAACTTCCATCGGGACTCCAATCTGCCCAAAGCACTCTTTTCTCAGTTCCTTCCAAGACTCTCTCGCATGAAGCGTCTTTTGTTGTCCATATTCTCAAAGTGCTGTCGACTGCAACCGAGACTAATCTGTCTCCTTTGTGATTAAACTTTGCCATAGTAACGCAATTGGTATGTCCGTTATAGGTTTGAACAACCGAACCATTGTTTGCATCCCATGAATGGAAGACTTCTTCTGCCGCAACGCTGATTATGCGACTTCCATCGGGGCTGTAATCAGCATGAAGCATCCATTGAGTCGGATGATTAAAGGTATGAATGCAATCAAATAAAGCATAATCCAAACTATCGTTGATTGGGTCGTTACCTTCCTCGTTATCGCCGATTCCACCTGTAGTATCGGTTTCTGTTTCGGTCGTTTCGCTTTCCGTACTTCCGCCACCGCCGCCGCCGATTCCTGGTTGATGGTTTTGGTTGTTGTTTAATTCATCTTCAGTCGGCTCTTCGCATGAGGCAAACAGCATCATACCAACAGCAAACAAACATAGTAAATTTCTAATCTTCATATCCGTGTTTTTGTATCTTGTTTTCTTTACAGACACTTCAAATTGTAAATTCGTTTGGCAAAAGTATAGTTTTTTTTTATAAAAAATTAGTTTTTGGTTCTCGGTTTTTGAGAAAAATCAAACTGCGTCAGCCGAAAGCTAATAGCCAATTGATTATTGCTAAGGTTTTGTTATGAAATATTAACATTTAATTTAACATTTCTTTAACAAGGTGTTTTTTGATTGAATCCCTGTTTCGAAACACTGAAATCAAGCTTTAACAGAGTAAAATAAAGAATCAGAAAACTAAAACGCAGTTTTATTCCAATAATTCTTTGTTTTATTTTTTCAAAACAAGGTTTTATTTCGAATAAAACAGCGAAAAAACAGGCTCGAAACGCTGTTTGGATTGTTTAAGATAAAGAATAAATAATGTAAGTGTTTGATTCTGTGGTATGTGTTAAAGTTTTGAAAAATCGAATATTTGATTGAAAGATTGCTTTTGGCGTAAAATTTTTGATTCTGCAAGTTAAGAAATATTAAAATTAAAACTTAATATTTCATAATAATACTTTGTTTTTTCGTTTGTTGATTTTGTTGGAATTTGTCTTTGTAAAAAAGTTCGGAAATCAAGCTTGAAAAGATTTTATGTTGATTTATTGCGATTTTGGTTTGCAGATTAAAATATAATACCTATCTTTGTATCGTTTTATTTTTGAGGAGGTTGTTTTGATTTAGCTTTTGAGAGGATATGATTCACAAGATATTGTACTATAACGGTAATGCGATAAACTATCAGTGTGAAGGGCAGGGCGAAGAGACTATTGTGCTGCTTCATGGTTTTATGTTCGATTTGCGAGTTTGGGCACCGCTTGTCTATGATTATATGAGAAAGATTCGAGTTGTTGCAATAGACTTGCCGGGTTTTGGAGAGAGTGATTGTTGTGATGAGGTGCATTCGATGGATCTTATGGCTGATGTGGTCAAATCTGTTTTGGATGAAGCGGGAGTTAAAAAATGCGTTCTTGTCGGACATTCCATGGGTGGTTATGTTGCATTGGCGTTTGCAGAACGTTATCCCGAATTGTTGAAAGGACTATGCCTTCTGAATTCTCATGCTCTTGCCGATGGTGAAGAAAAGATTAAAAACCGTCAAAGAATGTGTGATATTGTTGCGGCAAACCGTGCGGGATTTATTGTGAACTTTATTCCTAATCTTTTTGCAAAGTGCAATCGTGATATTTTGGATGAAAGAATCAAAGACCTTCAAGAATACGCTCTTTACAGCAGTACAAACGGAATAATTGCGGCAATTCAGGGTATGATGCAAAGAAAGGCAAGAGTGGATGTGCTTGGCAGTTTGCAGATACCGGTATTGTTTGTGGCAGGTAGGGAAGATGATAGAATAGATACAGATATTCTTCTTGCACATGCTGCAATGACTCCTTTGTGTGAGCTTTTGCTTTTGCCAAATGTCGGACATATGGCACACATTGAGGCAAAAGATTTATTGAAAATGAGATTGCTTTCATTTGTTCATACTTGTTTTGCTCTGTAATCCTACAACAAGCGAATGAAAGACTTTACCAAGGGTAGCATAGGCAGAAGTATTTTTCTGTTTGGCTTGCCTATCATCATCGGAAATTTGTTTCAGCAGCTTTATATGTTGGTCAACAGTGCCATTGTTGGGCGTTGGCTTGGTGATGTTGCACTTGCGGCAGTTGGTGCGGTGTATCCGATTGTCTTTTTCTTGGTTAGTTTGATTATCGGTGTGGGATCCGGAGGCAGTGTAGTGATTTCTCATTTCTTTGGTGCAAAGCGTTATGATAAAATACCGATAGCAATCAGTACTTTCTTTATTTTCCTTATTCTAATGGGAATTGTGATATGTGGTTGCGGTATTGCGTTTGCTCCTTGGTTGTTTGCTCGTTTGGGATTGGCACAAGAGGTTATTGTCTCTGCTGTTCCTTATATGCAAATCTATATGATAGGTATGTTTTTTTCGTTTTGCTTCAATGGTGCGGTGAGTGTGTTGAGAGGATTGGGAGATAGCAAAACGCAACTCTACTATCTGATTGGTGCAAACATACTTAATGCAATCCTTTCTTATGTCTTTGTTGCTCATTGCGGATTCGGACTTGCTTCAACTGCATGGGCATCTGTCATAAGTCAGTTTTTGGCGTTTGCTTTGTTGTTTTTAAGACTTCAAACCACTAATGAGTATATGCGATTCGGGAAACTCAGACGTTATTTCGAGATTTCGGTTTTCAGAGAGATTGTTCGCATCGGACTGCCAACAGGAATCCAGCAATCGGTTGTTTCTTTGTCTCAAATACTTATTCTTACCCTTGTTGCAAACTTTGGTACTGATGCACTCGCTGCATATTCGGCGGCAAGCAGAATTGAATCGATTGCAATGTTGTTTGTATTGAATTTTGCATCTGCTCTTACGAGTTTTGCAGGACAAAATTATGGAGCGGGGATTTTTGAACGGGTCAAGCGAAGTCTTTATTCCTCGTTACGGTTAATGCTATATGTTTCATTGATTACTTTTGTGGTGTTTTTCTTTTTTGCAGACAGCCTATTGGGACTTTTTTCCGATACGGGAAATGTGCAGACTATTGGAACGAGTTACTTAAAGGTTGCAGGTGTATTTTGGTTTTTATTTGCTGTTATGAATATTTATACATCTTTTTTCAGAGCTCTGGGACATACATTCGTGCCTATGATAATCAGTTTCGTAGCCCTGTTGCTTATAAGGCTACCTCTGTCATATATATTATCGATTCGTTTCGGTACTGACGGAATTTGGTATGGTGCTCCTATATCTTGGTTAATCGGAGTGATAACTTATTTGATTTATTACAAGAAATCCCATTGGGTAAGTGCAAAAGTGTTGAAATCGTTTTTGCCTTTGGTTTTGCTTTTGAGTTTTTCAAATTCTCAAAATTTGTTTTCGCAAAACCCTTGTAAAGATTTCTTGCCACCAATGAACATACCGCTTGGAAGTTCCGGGCATTTTGGTGAATTGCGTTCAAATCATTTTCATTCGGGAATTGATTTGAGAACACAGAGTAAAGAAAACCAATATGTGATATGCCCGTTTGATGGCGAGGTGTCAAGAATCAAAATTCAGGTTTGGGGAGGTGGAAAGAACCTTTACATAGATCATACCAACGGATACACAACTGTGTATATGCACTTAAACGAATACTATGGTAAAATAGGAAAATACGTTTTGGATTATCAGTATAAAAACCATCGTTACGCATTTGATCATTATGTTCCAAAAGGACGATTGAAGTTAAAGAAGGGAGACACTATTGCTTTAAGCGGAAACACAGGTTCAAGTGGCGGTCCGCATCTTCATTATGAAATAAGAAACACCGCAAGTCAAAAAACACTTAACCCAATTCTTCAAGGCTTGAAAATAGGAGATACATTCGCTCCATCGCTTTATTCATTCAGATTGTTGGTTGCCGATGGCTATTCTTCAATAAACGGAAGCGATGAATCTCTTTTTGTAGATTTGAAAAACAAACCAACATTCAAATCTGGTGATACAATAAATGCAAACGGGCGTTTTTATTTGGCTCTTGAGGCTTATGATCGTTCCAACGGCTCTACTGAAAAGAATGGAGTGTTTGATACAAAGGTTTTGGTAGAAGGAGAAATTATATTCAGATTTAACATAAAGGGATTCTCATTTGCAGATTCGCGTTATGCTAATTCAATAGTTGATTATGCTTATTACCAAACACAAAAACGTAGAATGCTATGGACAAAAGAGCATAACAACAGACCGCCTTCTTATGTCAGCTATAAAAACAAAGGAATCATAGAAGTTGGTCAAGGAGAGTTGAAAAAGATAAGTATAGTTCTTGCAGATGAAAAAGGCAATCAAAGTGATTTCATATTTTATCTTCAAGGCGATTTGCAGAATCCTAATATTGCGTTGTTCAATAAGTTGAATGCGAATGATGAGGCAAAACCTTCGTATCATCTTGCTTGGAACAAAGCAAACAAGATAACATTTGCCGATTCAAGTTCTTTAAGTTCGGATGCGGGAAGCCTTTATGAGAATTTGGAAATGGAATATGGTGCAAGTGAAGGCAAATATTCAAAAATTCACAGCATACATAATCGAACCGTTCCAATACATAAGGCGTTTACATTGAAGATTCGCTATAACGATAAGTTGATTCCATACAAAAATAAAGCCCTTGTGGTATCGCTTGACGACAAAGGACGACAGATAAACGAAGGAGGAAAATTCGAAGGCAAATATATGACTTGTTCGATTAAGAATTTCGGACGTTATACCATTGCAATAGATACGGTAGCTCCCAAATGCAAGCCTCAAAACTTTGTTTCGGGAAAAGCATTGAAAGCAAAAGAAAAGAAAATCATTGTAAAGATAAGCGATAACCTTTCGGGAGTGAGCTCTTACAACGCATACCTTAACGGACAATGGATTTTGGCAGAATATGACGGCAAAAGCGGACGCTTGATTATGGATGCGAAAAAGTTGAAACAAGGAACAAATAAACTAACTATCAAATTATCCGATTCGAAAAGCAATAGTGCGTCATTCGATTATACGATTACAAAATAGAATCAAGGATTTGTTTTATTTGTATAACGGTTTGATTTAGTGGATTTTTGAAAATGCTAAAATAATTCTTTGTTTCGCTGAATTGTTTCTTGAATTCGTCGGATTGTTTCTTTGTTTCATTAAATTAAAACAAAGTTTCGTTGAATCGACTTAAGAAATGCAGAAAATGCCGAGCTTATATAAGTCGAGAATCTTAAGATTCGGGTTCTCGTTTTTAAGCATACGAAGCATTATTCCTTTTGTTAATTTGAAAAAAAGACGATAAAATCCTGCAAGATGATATTTTGCCAATAGGTTATAGGCTTTTATGAGTTTGATGTTTTGAAGTGAGTCTTTGAATTCGTTTTTGGCAGATAGCTTTTTTAGATTTACAACAGCGTTTTGTGTGGATGTTATAAAGTCTTCAAAGTTTTTCAGTCCCAAATGTTCAACGGGGTTGTCTATGTTTTTGAAAGAGAAACCTTGTTTGCTTAATTCAAATTTGAAAACAGTGTCTTCGTGTCCGTAGCCCTTGATTCTCTCGTCAAATTTCACCGATTTGAAAACCTCTTTCCTTAAACAAAAATTGTTGGTTGTGAACATATCTTTGCCTTGTCTTTCTCTGTTGCTTTCAATCAATGTTCCGTATTTCCAATGTAATGCGTAGGATTTGTCAATTTTGTCTTTGGAACAATAAACCGTACCTCCGCGTACAACGGATGTTGATTTTATTTCCTCCAAATATTTTTTCAAGAAATCATTTCTTACAATGCCGCTGTCGCCATCCAAAAACAATAAAACATCTCCTTTTGCCGAATCTGCCAAAAGGTTTCTTATTTTGGCTCTTCCAAGATTTTCAGAAAGGGTTTTGAATGTTGTGTTTTCCCATTGGTTGATTATCTCGTTTTCTTTGTATTGTATCGGAGAGAAATCATCAAATACCAAAATTTCGTAAGGACATGCCAATGCCTTTGCTTGAATCAGAAGGTCTGAAACCAAGTTTACGCAATTTTCATTATAGATAGGAATCAATATAGATAGCATCATACGGCCTTCAATCTTTTAAGCGTTTCTGTGATTCGCTTTTCTTCATTTTCCCAACAAAATTCGAGGCAAGCAATACGGCAATTTTCTGCAATCGAATCAAGTTGTGAACAATCGGATAGCAATTCTTCGATTTGTTTTGCTAATTCCACCGGATCGTATGAACGAATGAATATACCTGTTTTATAGTTTTCGATGATTGGTTTTATTTCTTGAAGCGGGGAAACCAAAACAGGAACAGCCGCATCCATATATTCGAAAATCTTGTTTGGTAAACTGATTGCATAATTTCCGTTCGTCGGTTTGTCAATCGATATAGCCAATTTTGCTTTTACTGTCTCGTTCATCATTTGTTCAAAAGGCAATCTGCCAAGAAAGCAAACCTTGTTGTCGATTCCCCATTGTCTGGTTTTGTTTTCCAAATCAGATTTAATATCACCTTGTCCCATTATGATGAGTTTGGCATCGATATATTTCATTGCCTCACACAACTCTTCTAATCCTCGTTCCACATTCACCGCTCCTTGCCATACTAAAATGTTTTCTTTATCTTTACTTGTAATCCTTGTTGTGTTTATTGCGGTTTTTGAAGGGATGTTTCTGACAATAATACTTTCTACTTCGTATTCTGATTTGAAATAATCCTTTATGGGATTGCAAACCGTGAAAACAGCATCGCATCCTTTTATGCAAAGACTTTCTATTTTCTTCCACACTTTTTGAGCAAACGGATTTCCTTTTAGTTCGGGTACTTGTGTGAAATGTTCGTGCGAATCAAATATAAGGGGCTTCCTTTTTAGTTTTGCAACCAACCAATTGGGCAAAAGTGTATCCAAATCATTAGCCCAAAGAATGTCTTGCTTGGAAAAGAGTAAATGAAAAAAGAGTTTTAGATTCAGTTCTGCGTAATAGAGTATGTTTTTTCTAAATCGTATTTTCAGACGTTTGCATTCGTAAGTTTGTTTTGGCAATTCGGGACTATCAGAAAAAGCTCTGCCTATCAGTTTTACAGATAAACCCGAAGCGGAAATGCTTTTGCAAGTTTTCCAAACCCTATTGTCGCACAATAAATCATTGCTTACGCTTACGCAAATCTTTTTCATATAATGTATGTCTTTGTTTGAAACGTATCCTTTTTTGAAATATTGTCGATTGAACCTTTGTTTCGTGTGTTTGTTTAAGAGATTGGGTGGATGCAAAATGAGAAATGTTTGTTTTTGTTATAAGGAGTGAATGTGTTGAATCTTAGTTGTGTTTATAGGTATTTATGGAATGGATTCATAAAGTTTATATGTGTATATAGAAAATAATGTAGTAAAAGTGTTAGTTATAAAAAACATTTGATGTATTTTTGCGTTGTAAAAACAAATGGTTAAACAAATAAAAATAGAACTGATATGAAAAAATTAATTATGGTAATCATGGCTGCGTTTGCATTTTTCAGCTGTGAGTCTTCAAATCCTAAGTTGGTAGAATTTTCTCAACTTCCTGCGAATGCTCAATCTATTATAAAAACACACTTTGCCGATAAGGTAATTTCAACAATCTTTTATGAGAATGACTTGTTTGATAAAGATTATGAGGTGCGTTTTGAGGATGGTTCAAAAATCGATTTCGATGGAAATGGAGAATGGACTAATATAGAAGTGAAAAAGAATGGTGGAGTGCCTGTCGGTGTAATTCCTTCTGCGATCAATTCTTATGTGTCAAGCAAACATCCAAATCATTATGTGATTGATATAGAAAAAGACTGCAGAGAATACAATGTAGAACTGAATAACGGTATCGATATGGTATTCGGTAAGAATGGAAACTTCAAACGTTATGACGATTAAGTGAATATTCCAAATTAATTAGACAATCAAAGGAGGCTTTTGTGGTCTCCTTTTTTGTTTGTCTGCAAATATGTGTTTGGAATGTGAAAGAATATGTGTAAAAAAAACTTTTGAAGTACTTTGTTTAAGTTGAAGATTATTTGTAATTTCGCAAACTGATAAATAGTGTTGAATTTATTATGTTTGTACTTTACAAGAAAGAGTTGATGTCTTTCCTTTCATCTATGATAGGTTATTTGACAATAGTCGTTTTTTTGATTGTCAATGGCTTGTTTTTGTGGGTAATTGGAGGAGATAGCAATGTGTTTGATTATGGTGTTGCGAGCCCTGACGGATTGTTTATTCTGGCTCCATGGGTTTTCCTTTTTCTAATACCGGCTATTACAATGAAAATGTTTGCCGAAGAAAAGAAAAATGGAACAATAGCTTTGTTGCTGACCAAACCGCTAACTGATTATTCAATAATAATAGCTAAATTTTTGGCAGGCTTAAGTCTTGTTGTCGTTTCTGTTTTGCCTACTTTGGTTTATGTTATTACCATCTACCAACTTGGTTTGCCAAAGGGAAATCTTGATTTGGGCGGTATAATGGGCTCTTACATAGGATTGGTTTTCTTAGGTGCAATATTCGTTTCAATAGGCGTTTTCTGTTCATCGATAACCGATAATCAGATTGTTGCTTTTGTGTTGGCTGTTTTCTTTTCCGCTTTTATGTACATAGGATTTGAGTATATGTCTCGCATACCTATTCTTTCTGATGTTGATTTGTTTATAAAGTCTCTTGGAATCAGTCATCATTACAGCTCAATCAGTCGAGGGGTTATTGATACGAGAGATGTTATATATTATTTGAGTGCAGTAGGTTTTTTCTTGCTTTTGACAAAATTGAGTTTAGCAAGTAGGAATTGGGAAAAGTAATAGTTTGAATTTGAAAATGAAAAAATCGATAAGCAAATTTTTTAAGACGATTTTCAAACCGACAAGCGTAAAAGCAGATGTGAAACGTTCTCATCTCTTGCAGTTGTTGTTAGGTTTGGTTACGATAATCTTTATCAATATATTGGGATACTATTTCTTTGTTCGAATAGATTTAACCGAAGAAAAAAGATATAGTTTGTCTGTTTCGACAAAGAAATTGTTGAAAGAAATAGACGAGGTTGTGTTTGTGCGTTGCTATCTTGACGGAGATATGCCTGCCGAATACAAGGCTTTGAAAAATGAAACAAAAGAAATGTTGGATCAATTCAGAGCTTACAATCCCAATATAGAATACGAATTTGTCGATCCGAATGGTTTTGAAAACAGAACTGAAAGAGATGAATTTTATAGGCGACTTTTCGAAAGAGGACTCAGCCCTATAAATATAAAAACCACTAAATCAAATACGCAAGTTCAACAATACATATTTCCATATATAGATATCGTTCATAAAGGTCGTACATATATTGCACCGTTATTAAGTTCTAAAAAAGGTGTTGCAGGAGAAGGAATTATTGCAGGTTCGATTGAGAATTTGGAATACAATATTTATTCATCCATTCGTTCGATTGTAAATGCCAAAAAGGATAAGGTAGTCTTTCTTTATGGGCATGGAGAGTTGCCTGTTGAGAATATATACGATTTTGTTTCCTCTTTGAGCGAGTATTATGAAGTGGATTCGATAACGATTAACGAAAAATTGAATTCCCTTACTGATAGAATTTACGATACTGTTGATTTGAGCAAGGTAACCATTGAGAACAAGTACAAATGTATGATTGTGGCAAAGCCGACCTCGATTTTCTCATACAAAGATTTGTATATAATCGATCAATACATAATGCATGGAGGAAAGGTTTTGTGGTTGTTGGATGCTTTGAATGTTTCGATGGATAGTTTGCAAGCACAATCATCAACTGTTGCAATATCTAATTTTACAGGTGTAGATGATATTTTATTCCGTTATGGAGCGAAGGTCAATACAAACTTGATTATGGATTTGCAATGTGCAAAAGTGCCGATTGTAACAGGACAATATCAGGATAATATGCCACAAATGAGTTATTATCCTTGGAATTTTTTCCCTGAAATACATCCTAACTCCAATCATATAATATCTGATAAAATCAGTCCTGTGAAAATGGAATTTGTTTCTTCGATCGATACTACTGCTTCGCAGGCTGAGAAAACTGTTCTTTTGTATAGTTCAAACGGAACAAGGATTATGAACGCTCCTGTTAATGTTTCTCTCAATATGTTGAAACAAAAACAAGATGCGAAACTGTTTAACGCGGGCTCAAAGCCGGTTGCGATGCTTTTGGAGGGCGAATTTGTATCGGCATTCAAAAATAGATTGACTGCAACAATGGAAGAAAATACGCAAATTGCATTCAAAGATTTCTCGGATACAACTGCGATGATTGTCGTTGCAGATGGAGATATATGTAAGAATGATTTTATAAATGGGCAACTGCTTCCACTCGGATATGATAAGTACACAAGACAGATGTATGGCAATAAAGAGTTTTTGGTTAATTGTGTTAATTATCTGTGTGGCGATGTCGATTTGATACCTTTGCGTTCTCGAGAAGTGATAATGAGAAAACTTGATACGGCTAAAATAGAGAGAGAAAGGACTTTTTGGCAGGTTATAAATGTTGTTGTTCCTGTTGTTATCATTCTTGTAGTCGGATTGGTATTGACAATATTCAGAAAAAGGAAATATAGTAGAAAGTTTCAGATTAAAAATACAAAATAAACATATCGAAGGTATATGAATTTGACAAGGAAGAAGAAAAATGCCATAATTTTATCGGTTGTTTTGCTGATGGCAATAGTGATTGCTGTTGTTTTGTTGTTGCAAGATGATTCCACGATAGAACAAAACTATAACATAAAAGACACTAAGACTATTACTAAAATAATCATTGATGACAAAGATGAGCGTACTCTTAAATTGGAAAAAATAAACGATAGCACATGGCAGGTTAATGGACGTGCAGCCAATATGAAGATGATAGAAAGCCTTCTATCCACTTTCAAGGATATGAGAGTCAGAGAACCGATTGCGAGAGCTGCAAGAAACAATATCGTTAAGCAATTGGCGGCAAGCGGTAAGAAAGTGCAGGTTTATCAAAAGGAATATGCGATTGATTTGGGCTTTTTGAAGTTGTTTGAAAGAGAAAAGGTGAGTAAGACTTATTTCATAGGCTCGGAAACGCAGGATAATATGGGAACATATGCTATGTTGAAGGGAGAAGAAGAACCATGTGTGATTTATATTCCGAGTTTCAAGGGATATTTATCAAGTCGCTTTTCTGCGATTGAAGATATTTGGAGATCACATGCTGTATTCAAATATAACAAAGATGATATAGCATCGCTTAGAGTTGAAATACCAAATCAACAATCCGAAAGTTTTGAATTGACTAAAAATGGTGATGGTTTCGATTTTGTCCTTTTGGAATCGGGAGCCAAATTGCCTGCATTTGATACGGTAAAGGTTGTTGCGTTGTTGTCAAGTTTGTTTGAATTGAACTATGAGAGCGTTGCAAAAAATATAGATCAAGTAGAAAAAGATACAATCTTCTCAAAACAACCTGCATTTATCTTTACGGTTAAGAATACCAAGGGAGAACAAAATCAACTTAAAACATTTTCAAAATTATACGACCCTACAAGCATTGCAGAAGGGGAAGAGGATTTTTATAACATTTTTGATGTAAATCGTTGTTATGGTTTGCATAGTGGAAACAAAGACACGTTGATATTTCAATTTTTTGTGTTGGATCATCTCTTGAAACCGGCAAGCTATTATTTGAAACCACAAAATTAAATCAAAGAAATAATTAAACGAAACAAAAAAACATAAAACTATGAAGTTTATTATACATGGAGGCACTTTGTCTCGCAGTTTGCAGTCAATATCATCAGTAGTTCCTTCTGGAAGAACTATGCCGATATTGTTGAATTTCTTGATGGAAGTTGAGAACGAAGAACTGAAAATCACAGCATCGGATTTGGAAACCACGATTACAGTGAAACTAAATCCAAGTATGTTGGAGCAAGACCAAGTAAACAAAATTGCAATTCCTGCAAAAATGTTTTTGGAAGTCGTAAACAGCTTGTCTTCTCAACAAATAACAGTTGAAGTTAAGGAAAACTACTCGATAGAGATAACAGCAGGAACTGGTAGATATAAATTGGTCGGAGAAGACCCTGCAAGTTATCCTACGGCTATCGAATTATCTGACCCTGCTTTGACTACAATTTCATCAAGCGTATTGGTGAAAGCAATAGGTAAAACATTGTTTGCTACAGGTACGGGAGAAATGAGACCGCAAATGACGGGAGTATTGTGTGAACAAACTCTCAACGAAACAATTTTTGTTGCAACCGATGCACATAAACTTGTGAAATACACACGCACCGATTGCAAGAACGATGAAGAAAGAAGCTTTATTCTACCTAAAACACCGCTAAGTCTATTGAATAAACTATTGTCTTCACACAAAGAGGAGATAATGGTGAATATGGAAAATAACAACGAGAACGTTAAATTTGAATTTGAAAACTATACAGTGGTAAGCCGATTGATTGATGGAAAATATCCTAACTACAATATGGCGATACCGGAGAATAATCCAAATAAATTGATTATAGACAGAGCGATGTTGTTCGAGTCTGTGAAGAGAGTTGCTTTGTTTGCAAATCAAGTGAACAACCAAGTAGTATTTCGTCTGAAAGATAACGAGTTGTTTATTTCTGCAGAGGATACGGATATGGCAACACTTGCAAAAGAAAAACTTAATTGCAATTACAGCGGTGATGAATTGGAGATAGGTTTTAACGCAAGTTTCTTGATGGAAATGCTTAATAACATAGATACAGAGCTATTGTTGATGGAAATGTCCACACCTGACAGAGCAGGAATTATATTCCCATACAAAGAACAAGAGGAAGAAACATCTGAAAACATACTTATGTTGGTTATGCCAGTTATGTTAGTAAAATAAAACAAAAAACAATAAAAAAAGACAATGAAAAGAGTAATTTATGTATTGGCAGCAGTCCTATTGTTATCCACAACAACAGGATACGCTCAAAAGAAAGGCAAAAAAGCCAAGAAAGAGGAAGAAAAAGGCTATGTATTTACAGCCGTTAAAGACAATCCTGCAACAAGCGTTAAGGATCAAAATCGTTCAGGTACATGTTGGTCATACTCAGCTTTGAGTTTCATCGAATCAGAGGTGTTAAAAGCTGGCAAAGGCGAAGTTGACTTGTCTGAGATGTGGATAGTGCGTAACGCTTACATGGAAAAAGCAGAGCGTTACATCAGATTCCACGGAGCAGCTACATTTGCAGAAGGTGGAGCTTTCCAAGACATTCCTTATATCATTAAGAAATATGGTATAGTTCCAGAAGAAGCATATAGAGGATTAAATTATGGAACAGAACTTCCTGATTTCACAGGATTAACACCTGCATTAGAAGGATTCGTAAAAGCACTTGCTAATGGAAAAGTATTAACTCCAAATTGGAAAGACGCTTTGAA
>DEPP01000073.1:11401-12059 GCA_002358835.1 Bacteroidales bacterium UBA3389 | reverse complement strand
TTTACAGATAAACAGATTTGTATTATAGGTACAGGTGGTTTTGCGAGAGAGGTTTATTGTTGTTTGGAAGATATTTTTAAGTATGAAGGTGTTTCTTTTGACAATAAGGTTGTATTTAGCGATATTGATAGTTGCGAAAATGATGTGGTGGTAATGGGGCAAAAGAGAATACCTATTATAAAAGAATCGGATTTGGATGTTTATCAATATGTATTTTTTGTTGCAATAGGGGATTCTATGTTAAGAAGAAAAGTTGTTGAGAAATATCCTGATGATGTTCAATATGCAACAATAATACACCCAACGGCTGTTATATCTAATTATGTTACAATAGGGGAAGGAAGTATAGTAACTGCTAATTGTGTTGTAACATGTAACATAAACATTGGTAAGCAATGTCATTTAAATCTCAATACTACAATAGGTCATGATTGTGAAATAGGTGATTATTTTACAACTGCGCCGGGTGTACATATAAGTGGAATATGTAATATAGGAAACGGAGTTTATTTTGGTACGAATGCATGTGTTAAGCAAGGAATCAATATCTGCAATGACGTTATTGTTGGCATGGGCTCTGTTGTTGTAAAAGATATAATGGAATCAGGAATTGCTTATGGAAATCCTTGTAAAATAGTAAGTAATGTAAAATTTATGG
>DEPP01000073.1:0-11378 GCA_002358835.1 Bacteroidales bacterium UBA3389 | reverse complement strand
TCGGTAATTATTGGAGCAGGTACTTATGGCGAGGTTTATTTGTCTTATCTCAAAGAAATAGGAATAAATGTTATAGCGTTTATGGATAATAATCCAAAACTATATGGAACATATATAAAAGGTATTCCTATTGTTGGTAGTGAAGAATTGCTTGAAACACAAGAGTGGAAGGATAAAGTTGCAAATGTGTTTTGTCCAATAGGAAACAATCCTTTAAGAAGAAAAATATTGGGGAAAGTGAGAAGTTTGGGCTATAGGACACCTTGCTTTATTCATCAAGATTCAATAATTTCAGATAATGTAGATATTTCAGAAGACGCAGTTTATATTCTGCCAGATAGTGTTGTAATGCCTTATGTTACGATAGAAAAGGATTGTATGATTGCTGAAAATAGTGCTATTGTACATCATTCTACGATGAAAGAGGGGTGTTTTATTTCAAATGGAGTGGTTTTAGGTGCAAACGTTTTTGCTGATTGTAATGCATATTTAGGAATGGGTGCAACAGTTATGACAGGAGTAAAGAAATTAGGAAAAGATTGTCTGATTGGTGCAGGTAGTGTTGTGATAAGAGATGTTGGAGATAATGCTGTAGTGGTTGGTAATCCGGCAAAAGTGTTGAAATATAAATCATAAAAATATGGAAAAGCAAGAAATACGTTGGGTGCAAAGGTTGGATAGTTTTCGTAAAGCGTTTGGGAGAATGAATGAGGCGGTAAAAAGCGTTTCTATTTATTCTGTAAAAACTATAGAATCGGAATTATTATTAGATGCTTTGATACAGAGATATGAATTTACTCACGAATTGGCTTGGAAGTTGATGAAAGATTATCTTGAATATATGGGAATAAGTGGAATTGTTGGTTCTCGTGATGCTATTCGCTATGCTTTGCAAAATGGACTTATTGATGATGATAGGTGGATGGATAGTATTGTGGATAGAAATATTACTTCTCATAATTATGATCAAGAAATTGCAATTGAGATTGCAGGTAGAATAATTTCAATTTATCAACCTCTTTTTGATAAGTTTCTACAAGTAATGAGTGAAAAGGAGTCCCTATTATGAATTATGGAATAAAGGACGATTATTGGAAGAGATTAGAAACGGTATTCGTTAGTCATAAAAATATAGAAAAGGTGATTCTTTATGGTTCTCGTGCAAAGGGGACTAATCGTATTTATTCTGATGTTGACATTGTTTTAGTTAGTGAAAAAATAAATAATAGAGAATATACTAATATTATACAGGAAATAGATGATTTGCTATTACCATTTATTTTTGATATAAGTGTTTATCACTCTATAAAAGATTCTAATTTGATTGAAAGTATAAATAGAACTGGAGTAATTATTTATGAAAATAATTCTCTTGTGTTTTTGAAGTAATTAGTATAATTAATAACAAAATATGAATTTTTCGGATTTTACGGCTTTTGTTAGAGAGGTTTTTAATGATGACAAAGGCTTTGTAATTTTACACGATCCTCGTTTTATTGGAAATGAGAGAAAGTATTTGTTAGATGCAATGGATAGTAACTTTGTTTCATCTGTTGGAGAGTATGTAGGGAAGTTTGAACAAGCAATATGTGAATATACAGGTAGTAAATATGCTATTGCAGCGGTGAATGGCACTTCGGCTTTGCATATTTGTTTGTTGCTTGCAGGGGTTAAGGCAGATGAAGAGGTGATTACTCAACCTGTTTCTTTTATTGCAACTTGTAATGCAATATCATATACCGGTGCAAGACCTGTTTTTGTAGATGTGGACAGAAGAACAATGGGTATGAGTGCAGAGAAGTTGGAAGATTTTCTAAAAGAAAATGCTCGCAAAGGTGCTGATGGTTTTACATATAATAATAAAACAGGAAGACGTTTTGCTGCTGTTGTTCCGATGCACACTTTTGGACACCCTTGTGATTTAGACGGAATTGTGGAAGTGTGTGAAAGATATAATATTCCTTTAGTAGAGGATTCAGCAGAAAGTATTGGAAGTTATTATAAAGGAAAACACACAGGATTATTTGGTAAGCTATCAGCTTTGAGCTTTAATGGAAATAAAGTAATCACAACAGGTGGTGGGGGAATGATTCTTACACAAGATGAAGAACTTGCAAAATTGGCAAAACACATAACAACAACTGCAAAAGTTCCTCATCGTTGGGAATATAATCACGATTACACAGCATATAACTATCGTTTGACAAATCTTGCTGCTGCTTTGGGATTGGGACAAATTGAACAATGTGATTATTTCATAGAACAAAAACGTAAACTTACAGATAAATACAAAGCATTCTTCGCAGACAAGGATATAGAGTTTTTTGTTGAGCCTGAAAATTGTCGTTCTAATTATTGGCTCAATGCAGTGATTTTAAAAGATAGGGAAGAAAGAGATGCTTTTCTTACATATACAAACGATAATGGTGTTATGACACGTCCTATTTGGGTTTTGAATAACAAATTGGATATGTATAGAGGTTGTCAATGTGGAGACCTTAGCAATTCTCAATGGTTAGAAGACAGAGTTGTTAATATTCCAAGTACAGTTATAATACCAGATTATTACGAAAACATAAAGAAAGGATTGTACAAATGATAAATGTAAGTAAATTCATAGGAAAATATATTACTAATCGTCCTCAATCGATGTTTCTTCAAGACATAGAAGCAAATAAAGAAACATTAAAGGCAGTAATTGAAGGAAAAAGTGTATTAGTAATAGGTGGGGCAGGCACAATAGGCTCTTCATATATTAGAGCGGTCTTACCATTTAAGCCAAGTAAGTTGGTGGTTGTAGATATTAGCGAGAATGGATTGACAGAATTGACAAGAGATTTGCGTTCTACTTATAATATGTATGTACCACAGGATTACAGAACATATCCATTGAATTTTGCTGATCCTATTTTTGAAAAAATCTTCCGTAATGAAGGAGGTTTTGATATAGTTGCTAATTTTTCGGCTCACAAACATGTAAGGAGTGAAAAAGATCAATATTCAGTAGAAGCATTGGTGGAAAACAATGTGTTGAAAGCAAGAAAATTGATGGATTTATTGGCAGAGATGCCTCCAAAACATTTCTTTTGTGTATCTACTGATAAGGCGGCAAATCCTGTAAACATAATGGGTTGTAGCAAAAAGGTAATGGAAGAAATGATAATGTCCTATTCAAAACAATTTAAGATTACAACGGCTCGTTTTGCCAATGTTGCATTCTCTAATGGTTCGCTTTTAGCAGGATTTATCGATAGAATGATGAAACATCAACCGCTTTCATCTCCAAACGATGTGAAAAGATATTTTGTTTCTCCTGACGAAAGTGGACAAATCTGTATGTTGGCTTGTATGTTAGGTAAAACAGGAGAGATTTTCTTTCCAAAATTAGGAGAAGAACAAATGATGACTTTCTCTTCTATTTGTGATGATTTTTTAACAAGTCAAGGCTACAAAATAAAATATTGCAATAGCGAAGAGGAGGCAAGAAAATTCGCATACGAAATGCCAGAAGATACGGATACTTATCCCGTTTATTATTTCTCATCTGATACAACAGGAGAAAAAGGATATGAAGAATTTTACATAGAAGGAGAACAACTTAATATGGAAAGATTCTCTTCTTTGGGAGTAATAGAAAACTATCCTTGCAGAGATAAAAATGAAATTCTTTCTTTCTTTGAAAAAATGGAAACTTTATTTAAGCGTAACGATTTCAAGAAAGAAGAGGTTGTTACTTTGCTTAAAGAATTTATTCCAAACTTTGAGCACGAAGAAAAGGGTAAGAATTTAGACCAAAAGATGTAATTATGTATAAGATAATAAAGAGATTATTTGACTTTGTTATGGCGTTGTTAGCTTTAACAGTGCTTTCACCATTGTTAATACCTGTAATAATAGGATTGTTATTGACAGGGGAACACTATGTTTTTTATTTCCAAGAAAGAATAGGTAAAGGAGGAAAACCATTTGATATATGGAAGTTTGCAACTATGCTTAAAAATTCTCCAAACATAGGAACGGGTACAGTAACTACAAGAAACGACCCAAGGGTTCTTCCAATGGGAAAATTTCTGCGTAAGACAAAAATCAATGAATTACCACAATTGATAAACATACTAATAGGAAATATGAGTATAATAGGACCTCGTCCGTTAGTAAAAAAGACATACGATTTGTATGCCGATGATGTAAAAGAATGTATTTCAAAAGTAACTCCGGGGTTATCAGGAATTGGTTCTGTAATATTTAGAGATGAGGAATATTATGTGTCAAAAGCAAAAGACCCTGTGGAGTTTGCTCGTCAGTACATTCAACCACAAAAAGGAGAATTAGAAAAATGGTATTATCATAATCGTTCTTTATATGTAGATTTTATGATAATCTTTCTTACTTGTTGGGTAATAGTTTTTCCAAAGAGCGATTTGGTTTATAAAGTTTTCAAAACTTTGCCACGTCTTGACTTAGAAAAAGATGTAGAAACGTTTAATAAGGAATACAACGCTTAGAAAGATAATATTTTTATAAAAAAAGCGTGCAAGGGCTTCGATAGAAGATTTCTTGCACGCTTTTTTGTTTTGCTTTATGTGCATTTGGGATAATTTCAATGTAGAATTTATTTAGGTCGATTTTTGTTTTGCTTATCAGAAAGTAGATTTGAAGAATATGGCTCTTTGTTTTGTATAATTATTTCTTGATTTTGGGAAAATAAATCTTGAAAACAGAAAAATGGATCTTTGTTTTAGAAAATTGTTTTCAAGAAAGAATTTTTTGAATCTTGATTTTAGTGAAATGGATCTTGATTTTGGAAAAATGTTTCTTGAATCGGGCGAAGTGAATTTTTATATGATTATACGGAGTTTTCTATCGGAATAATTTTGTCAAACGGTATAAAAATCGTACTTTTGCAATAAAATAGCCTAAGTGGGGCAAAGATTATTTTGATTACTATGGACAACGAAAAAAATATAATAGATAGCGTAACGAATGACCAATATAAATACGGCTTTGTTACAGATATTGAAACGGATTTAATAGAGAAGGGCTTGAGTGAGGAGGTTGTGTGCAGGATTTCCGAATTGAAAGGAGAGCCTGAGTGGTTGAAGGAATTCCGATTGAAGGCTTATCGTCGCTTTTTGAAGATGAAGATGCCTGATTGGGCACATCTGAATATCCCTCCTATAGATTTGCAGGACATAATCTACTATGCTGCTCCTAAACAAAAGAAACAGTTGAATAGTCTCGATGAAGTGGACCCTACTTTGCTGGATACGTTCAACAAGTTGGGGATTTCTTTGGACGAACAAAAGCGTTTGACAGGTGTAGCGGTAGATGCGGTTATGGACTCGGTGAGTGTGAAAACCACATTTCAAGATACGTTGAAGAAAGCAGGTGTTATATTCTGCTCATTCAGCGAAGCAGTCAAAGAATATCCAGAATTAGTAAAGCAATATTTGGGAAGCGTTGTACCAGCCGGGGATAACTATTTCGCAGCTCTCAATTCGGCTGTTTTTTCCGACGGAAGCTTTTGCTATATTCCTAAAGGGGTGCATTGCCCAATGGAGTTATCGACCTATTTCAGAATAAACGCAGGTGGAACCGGTCAGTTCGAACGTACACTTATCGTTGCAGATCAAGGAAGTTACGTTTCATATATGGAAGGCTGTACAGCACCGCAACGAGATGAGAATCAATTGCACGCAGCCATTGTTGAAATTGTCGTAATGCAAGATGCAGAGGTGAAATATTCAACTGTCCAAAACTGGTATCCGGGAGATAAAGACGGCAAAGGAGGAATCTATAACTTTGTTACAAAACGAGGAATCTGCAAAGGAAATAATGCCAAACTATCTTGGACACAAGTCGAAACAGGTTCTGCAATCACATGGAAATATCCAAGTTGCATATTGCAAGGAGACAATACCGTGGGCGAGTTTTACTCGGTTGCGGTTACTAATAACATGCAACAAGCCGATACTGGTACGAAAATGTTGCACATAGGCAGGAATTCGAAGAGTACAATCATAAGTAAAGGTATCTCAGCAGGCAAAAGTCAAAACTCATATAGGGGGTTGGTGCGTGTAAACAAAGCTGCAGAAAATTCAAGAAACTATTCGCAATGTGATTCTTTGCTTTTGAGTGATACATGTGGGGCACACACATTCCCATACATAAAAGTAGAAAATCAATCCTCAATAGTAGAACACGAAGCTACTACTTCGAAAATTTCGGAAGATCAATTGTTCTATTGTCGTCAAAGAGGTATCAATCAAGAACAGGCAATTGGTTTGATAGTAAACGGATATGCCAAAGAGGTTCTTAATAAATTGCCAATGGAATTTGCAGTTGAGGCTCAGAAATTGTTAAGCATAAGCCTTGAAGGTTCGGTTGGATAAAATGGTATCATGCTTAAACTCTGAGAATAAAAGAAACAGATGAAAAAAACAAAGATATTGGTCATTAGATTCAGTTCCATTGGGGATATTGTGCTGACTACGCCTGTTATAAGGGCGTTAAAGGAACAGGTAAAGGGGGGTGAGTTGCATTATTTGACCAAATTAGAAAATGCAAGCCTTCTACGGAACAATAAATACATAGATAAATTACACGTTTTTAAGTCTGATTTGTCTCAGGTTTTAGATAATCTTCGCTCAGAAGAGTTTTCCTATGTGGTAGATTTGCAAAAGAATTTACGCAGTTTTAGAATAAAGAAATCCTTAGGCGTAAAGTCGAATTCGTTTCCAAAGTTGAATTTTCGTAAGTGGCTTTTGGTTAATTGCAAACTAAATCTTATGCCGGCCGTTCATATTGTTGATAGATATTTTGAGGCAGTCAGAGATTTGGAAGTAAAAAACGATGGCAAGGGACTTGATTACTTTTTGCAAGAAGAAGATTCCATAGGCGGCGATGCTTTGCCTTTGGAATTTCAAAACGGATATGTGGCTTGTGTTGTAGGAAGTAAGCATGAAACAAAGCAAATGCCGTTGAATTTAATGATAGACTTGTGTCAAGCTATTCGCAAACCGATTATACTTCTTGGAGGACCGCAAGACAGAAACAAAGCTATGGCAATAGAACAGGGCGTTGGAACAAAAGTATTCAATGCTTGCGGAGCCTATGATATAAATCAAAGCGCATATCTTTTGAAACACTCTTTGGGAATCGTTACTCCTGACACAGGACTTATGCATATAGCCTCAGCCTTCGATAAGAATATAGTAGCAGTGTGGGGGAATACAGTACCGCAACTTGGAATGTATCCTTACAGAGCAAAAAATGCAGAGGGTAAAACCTATAATTTCGAAGTTAAGAACTTGAAATGTCGTCCTTGTAGTAAGTTAGGATATGACAAATGCCCCAAAGGACACTTCAAATGTATGCAACAACAAGATGTTGCCAAGATTGCAGAAATTGTAAACTCGTGGAGTGAGGATTAAACCCTGAAAATGAAAATTTCAAATGCAAGAAAAATATAAGGAAGCCTTAGACTCGTTTGCCAAATTGTTGGAAATAATGGACACACTCAGAGAAAAGTGTCCATGGGATAGGAAACAAACCAACCTTTCTTTGAAACCAAATACCATAGAGGAAGTTTACGAGTTGGCACAAGCGATAGAAGATAACGATACCGAAGATATAAAAAAGGAACTTGGAGATTTACTCTTACATATCGTCTTTTACGCAAAGATAGGTCAAGAAGAGGAGAAATACGATATTAAAACCGTTATAGACTCTCTTTGTGAGAAGTTGATAAGACGCCATCCGCATATTTACGGAGAAAGAGTTGCTGAAACGGCTGACGATGTCAGAAAGACATGGGAGCAAATCAAACTCACAGAAGGAAGAAAGGGTGTGCTGTCCGGCGTTCCGAGAGGATTGGAATCAATAATCAAGGCATACAGACTTCAAGAAAAAGCGGCAGGAGTTGGTTTTGATTGGAACAATGCCGAAGATACATGGCTGAAAGTTGAAGAAGAGATAGGGGAGTTGAAAGATGAGGTTACCAAAGCAGAGAGTAAAGAACGAATAAGCGAAGAGTTCGGAGATTTACTTTTTGCCATGATAAATTATGCTCGCAAAATGGAAATCAATCCCTCACATTCGTTGGAACAAACCAATAAGAAATTCATTCAACGTTTCGAATATATAGAACAACAAGCCGAATCGAAAGGCATAAGTCTTACAGATATGTCATTGGAACAAATGGAGGAATTGTGGCAAAGGGCAAAAACGGAAAAGAAATCATAAAACGAAATAACGATTAGATAAATAACCAAACAGGAATAAAGAATATGGTAGAGGTAATAGCACAAAATCATTTTGAAGTAAATACATACATATTGTACGACGAAACAAAGGAATGCGTTTTGGTCGATGTGTGTTCGCAAAGCGAAAGAGAAATGCAACAAATCAAAGACTTCGTTTCAAAAAACGGCTTAACGGTGAAACATATCTTGCTTACACACCCTCATATTGACCATTTGTGTGGAGCTGAATTTGCATGCGAGACATTCGGATTACCGCTTACGCTTTCTGCAGACGGTGTTGAACTTTTGCAAACTTCGACTTGGCAGGCTGCAGCAATGGGTTTCAAACCTTTGAACATAGATGCAATCAGGCTGAATGCGATTGTGGCAGATGAAGAAATAAAATTCGGTAATTCAACTCTTAAAGCAATCGAATGTTCCGGGCATTGTCCGGGAAGCCTTGCCTATTACAATGAGGCAGAGGGCTATATAATAACAGGTGATGCTCTTTTTGCTCAAAGCATAGGAAGAACGGATTTGCAGGGAGGTGATTTGGATTTGTTGTTACGCAATATCAAAGAAAATATTCTTTCGTTGGCAGATACTACAATCGTATATCCGGGACATGGACCGCAGACAACGGTTGAGGATGAAAAGAAATACAACCCTTTTTTAGCGTAAAATCAAAATCAAACGAGATATGAAAAAAATATTGTACTTATTGCCATTGCTTTTGTTTGCGTTTAGCACACTCGAAGCACAGCAATTCAAAGCAGGATTATTGGCGGGATTGACTCCTTCTCAGGTTGATGGAGATGGAATGACGGGTTATCATAAGATAGGCTTTACTGCAGGAGCTTTTGTCAAGTGGGAGCAGGGTAAGAATTTGATTTACCGAATGGATATCGCATACACCGACAAGGGAAGCCGACAAGCAAGCAGCAAGAATATGAATTTTTCGAGCTTGGAGATTACAACGTCGTATGTGGACTTGACATTAAGCGTCGGATACAAACTTACGGATAACATAGTCTTGAGAGCAGGATTGGTGCCGGCTGTCTTGATAAATCACAAGGAAGAAACGCCTGACGGATTCGTGCATACAAACGGAGTAGGGTTCAGAAGACTGAATCTTTTGGCGATGGGAGCGATAGATTATTCGTTGTCGAATCGTTGGAGCGTAAGTTTGGCGTACGATTATTCGATAATAAGCATACGTAAAGGAAAAACCGAGATATTCGATTACGATATAAAACAACAATATGCTCAATATCATAACTACATTACCTTGGGTGTAAATTATTGTTTTTAATCTCGCGAAAATAAAACAAAGAAACAATTTACTGTTTTCAAGATTCGTTTCGCTGAAATCAAGAAATAATTTTGTGAAATCAAGATTTAATTTCAGTGTGATTTGATAGCGATTTCTTAAAATGACAAGCCGCATGATTCCTTGTGAGAAACATGCGGCTTGTTCTTTGTTTATGGCAATCCTTATGCCTTAACAACAATCTTTTTCACCGTTTGTTTGTGCTCATTATCCAAAGGCTTGGAGTGATACTTGATTTTCTCGAAATTAATCTTGCTTAAATCCAAACATCTTATCTCCGAATTGTACATGGTTTTGTAATAGATACATTTGTTTTTCAAATCCGATACTATCGTCCATTGTGTTGCACTTGGGATATTTGGAATCGATTGAGGGTTGTTGAACTGTACGCCGACAGGAATGTCGAAGTTGTTCAGTATATGAAAGGCTTGGAAAACTGTTTCTTCATTAGAGTCCAATTTTGGTGCGTATGCTTGGAAGAAAGCAGCTCTTACGAATCTTGAAGGTGGGGTCATATCTCCCGGAATGCCGAGTAATCCGCTTCCTCCTCCGATAGGATTAAGTTTTACGCCACCGAATTGTCTGCTTTCTGCCGCTCCCGGTAACAGATTGACATAGTTGTTGAGGTTTGTCAAATGCCATTGGAAATCTGGCGAATTAGTAATCACCCCAACTGTATTTTCATGAATATGAAGAGTAGCATCGATTATCTCCAGCACAATTTGCCGTCCGCTTGCATCTCCTATACGCCAATGGACTGTGGAAGAACTATCCAATCCGACGATATGAACTTGCTTTAACTTCAGGGCTTTTATTACTTCTTCCACCGTAGCAAATTGACTGAGCATCCATTGGTTCAGCTGAAGGTCGCCTATGGTTTTCTCACGTTGTTTTTCATCAAACTTTTCATAACCGCCAAAATGCGGGAAGAAAAACAGACCACAAGACAGGCCTTTTTCATTTAAGCCTTCTGCTATAAATTCCGGGCGCACTACAGATAAACCTATTACACCATATTTTGCCGTAAATTTCATGCCGTTGGCATCGATTGGCGTAAATGACTGCAATTTCTGTCCTCTTGGAATAATCACATATTCACCAGGAAGATCCATTTCTGAACCTTCAATGGTACGGGCTTGGATATAGCTTCCATCTTTAGCTGTTAGCGATATCCCAGTACAACCGACTGTAGGAAATGTGCCAAACGCATTCCTTGAATCTTCTTGTTTCATCATAAATCCTCCTTTTTGATTTTATATGTAAACTTGGTTGCAAAAGTATGCTTTATTTTTCGGAGATACTTCATTGAATTGTATAAAGAAGTTTAACGTAATCATAAAAAAAACAAAAAGGATTCTGTAAAAAAACACTATGTTCCAACAATAGAGCAAGCAACATGCCTCTCATGAAATTTTTACTATTAAATTGGAACAGATTGGACTTCCCTACATGTACACCATGTGCATAATATTTCAAACACCGCCTACGAAATATTTCAAACACCGTGTTCTATATATTAAGGACACAGCACGCCTTTAAGGAAAACTTATTTGCTTCCCTTTACAAGCAGGTACGTAAGTAATGGAGGAAATCAAAAGAACATAAAAGATTTTATTATCAAAAAGGTCTGGAATCACATGTGACACCAGACCTTTTCCGTATTTAGGCATGTTTCATCCACTTGAAAACACTTATGGGAGGACAATACTTTTTAGAGCTGAACCAAAAATGATATACTGTGTATTGCCTGCTATGGTACCTTCGTTTTGTCCCCAAAGGAATGGCCAATCGTCGTAATTCTCGAA
>DEPP01000030.1 GCA_002358835.1 Bacteroidales bacterium UBA3389 | reverse complement strand
CAATTTTCAAGCAATCCGAATAATCGTCTAATTACAAGATAATTGCAAATTCTGCGATTTTTCTAAAAAAAGAAAACTTTTTTTAATTCTTTTCTCCTTCGTTTTTATGCCGAAAACTTTATTTCAAAAACGCACAAAAAACGACTGAAAACCCATGTTTTTGCTTTACGTTAAAAATGGGAAATAAAGATTATTATGAATTAAAGTTTCGTGTTTTCAAAATGGTGAAAAAATATTCCTAAAATTCGTTAAAAAAGTAGTTCTTTTCAAGATTTTTTGCAACAAAAAGTGAGTTTACCGAAACGAAAGTTCGTTTTGTTAAAACGAAAGCACGTTTTGTACCCCCGAAAACAAGCTTTTGTAGGGTATAAAACGTGCTTTTATATCAACAAAACGTGCTTTCGTTTCAAGATTTTTCTTTCAAAACCAACTTTAATTGCCTAAATTTTGGACACGAATTTTGCAATTGCTTGATTAAATGCAAATTACGTTAAAGCCGAAATTTCGGCGAAATTTGGTCAAAAGATGAGTTTGGCTTCATTTTCGCGATTCTCAGAGCCTTAAACTTCTGAAAAATCGACTTTTAAAAAAGATATTTCCAACGAAATCGCAATCAATAAAAATAAATACCCATTTCAAGAGAACAGATTTCATCAAGCCGTTTTTCATGCAAAATTTCGGAGAATCCATCTATCTTTTCCGGAGTACTTTCTGTGTTTTTTCGCAATGCTTTCCTTGAAAGAATCGGTCGATGACTTCTTTGAATATGTCGTTTGGAGAAATGACATCGAACATTGTCATTGAGGAACGGACTTTATGAATATCAATAGGTCCGAATATTTCCATCGCCGTCTTGTCTTCGTGCTTCAACAATGCCGTTGTTATTTCCCTGAGTCTGTTGCCAAGAATGGGGTGATTGAGATATTCCATTGCTTCATTCAAGTCTCGTATTCCGTAGTAGTGTGAACGAGGGCTGTGAGCGAAACAACGAAAGCATGGAAATATGAACCAAATCCAATGATTCTTTTTCCTTCCGTTTTTCACTTCTTCCAATGCTTGTCGGTAGCTGCTGAGATATGGTGTGTTTTGTGCTTCAACGAAACGATTGATGTCTGTTTCCGGTAATTCTTTCATAATGTATCCTATTTCTATATTACTGTTTTATTTTTCCCTAATGCCTTTTATTGAAGAATGTTTTCTGCATGAAATTTAGTCAAGGTGATGAATATTCATGTTTCTGCAAGCTTTGCCCATCAGGTTTCTTGGTTTCACAATAATAGAGTCTGCATTCATTGCAAATCCATCAACATCGACATATTATTTTTGCCGAATCACACATCGATTCTTTGCTTGTGCGATGTCGGATATTCGTAACGCAAAAACATGGCTTGATATTTCAATGTTTTATTTAGAATAGCAAACATCGGATTGGCAATCGGGAGCATTCTCGCAGGATTTCAGAGTCATCACGTTTTCGATTTATCTGAATGATATGAAAGAAAATACGTTTCGTTTCTTGGTCGGCTTGATATTATTTCTTAACTTTGCAGTCGGGAATCTTGATTTCGAGAAAATGAAACAAAGAAACAATTCGACGAAACAAAGATTCAGAAAATTAAAACAAAGAAAGAGATTATGGAGAATTTCGTTGTATCAGCCCGAAAGTATCGTCCGAGTGATTTTCATTCGGTTGTGGGACAGAGCCATATTACTTCGACTTTGCAGAATGCGTTGAGAAACAACCAACTCGCTCAAGCGTTTCTTTTTTGTGGTCCTCGAGGCGTGGGAAAGACCACTTGTGCAAGAATTTTGGCAAAGACGATAAACTGTACCAATGTTACAAACGAAACAGAGGCTTGCAACGAATGTGAGAGTTGCCGTTCTTTCAATTCAAATTCTTCGTTCAATATAGTAGAGCTTGATGCGGCTTCCAACAACTCGGTGGAAGACATTCGTTCGCTCATAGAACAGGTCAGAATACCGCCACAAAACGGCAAATATAAGGTGTATATAATCGACGAGGTTCATATGTTGTCGCAAGCAGCTTTCAATGCGTTTCTCAAAACGTTGGAAGAGCCACCTGCTTATGCAAAATTCATTCTTGCAACAACAGAGAAACACAAGATAATGCCTACAATCCTTTCTCGTTGTCAAATATTCGATTTTCACAGAATAAGCAATGACGATATAGCCAACCATTTGGAGTACATAGCTCAACGAGAGAATGTGGCTTATGAAAAGGAAGCCTTGCATATCATTGCACAAAAAGCAGACGGAGGCTTGCGTGATGCTTTAAGTATGTTCGATCAATTGGTTTCTTTCACACAAGGCAATCTCAGCTACAAGAACATCATCGACAATCTCAACATCTTGGATTATGATTATTACTTTCAATTGACCGAACAACTGTTGGCAAGCGATGTAACTTCGTGTCTGATGTTGTTTGACCTTATTTTGAAGAAAGGTTTCGAAGGAAGCCATTTCATAGGTGGCTTGGCAAATCATTTTCGCAACCTTTTGGTTTGCAAAAATCCGACTTCGGCATCTTTGTTGGAAGTAAGCGGTGCCGTAGCTCAAAAATATGTGGCTCAATCTCAAAAAGCACCACAACTATTCTTGCTTAGAGCGTTGGAATATGCAAACAGTTGTGCATTGGAATATAAGGAGAGTTTCAACAAACGCCTTTGCGTTGAATTGGGACTTATGAAGATGGCGTATATAATGAACAAGCTGCAACCGCAAGCTCAATCGGCTCAACCAATTGCTCAAGGCAACCCTCAACAACCTTATCCCAATCCGCCGGTAACGCAACCGATGCAACAGAATCCTGCCGATGCCGCAATGGCTGAGGCTAAAAAAAAAATGATTCTTTAACAGAAGCAACCGATAACAAAGATAAGCAAGTCGAATCGACGCCTGCAAAAGCCAATCTCAATATAAAAATAGTCAGTCCTTTTGCAATAAACAAAGCAATCGACAAGACAAAAATTTTAGAGCAACGAAACATCGAGCAAGTCGAGCAAAAGAAAATCGATGATTTCAATCTGTTCAAGGCAACTATTGAAAAGATGGCGGAGGAATATGAGACTGATTTTCCGAACCTTGCTTTCTCTCTAAAAAAAGCCGAATGTATACAACTCAACGATGATTTTATCGTCTTGGAGGTAACAAACAAGATCTCCGAACACGAGTTGGAATGTAATAAACAAAAGATAAAAGCGTTTGTTAAAGAGCAGACGGGAATGGATAATTACTTTCTGCAAATCATATGCAAAGAACTGAAACAGCAAGTAAAAATCTATACTCCGGAAGACACTCTTGAGTATTTCAGAAAGAAATCAGAGGTAATCAATGACCTGATAAAAACATTCGATTGCGAATTTAAGTACTAACATAAAAAGGAAACAGATATGGGAAGCGTGCTTATATTTTTGGGAATACTTGTTTTTTCCGCACACCTCTTTTCAATGATATTCAGCAAGAAGAAAATCCCCGATGTTTTGCTCTTATTGGTAATCGGGGTCTTGATAGGGCCTGTTTTGGGTTTTGTTACGCCTGAAGATTTCGGCAGTGTGGGCAGTGTTTTCACCTCTATAACACTTGTGGTTATTCTTTTCGAGGGCGGAACGGGTATAAGCATAAGCGATTTGAAAAATTCGTGGCGTTCAACCGTCAATCTAACAGCAAGCAGTTTTGTAATCTCGGCTGTGGCTGTTGCTGCTATTGCCTATGCTTTTGGAAACGATCTGCTTAACAGCATTACTCTCGGTTGCATTCTTGCAGGCACATCATCGGCTGTTGTTATTCCTTTGGCTCAACACCTAAAGCTATCATCAGAAACAAAAACCTCTTTGATACTTGAGTCAGCCATTACAGACGTTCTTTGTATCGTCTTTGCGTTTGCTTTTATGAACGCTCAACTTATGGGAAACAGTTTGAATGTCGGTAAGGTTGTGGGTAATGTAGTTTCGTCTTTCGTCTTGGCTACTTTGCTTGGATTCATCGG
>DEPP01000077.1 GCA_002358835.1 Bacteroidales bacterium UBA3389 | reverse complement strand
CAATCGGGCAAAAGATACTTGACAGACTTGCCTTCGCTGATGTTTTTTCTGATAAGAGAAGATGATATCTCCACTTGCGGAGCGTCAATCATACGAACATGGGGATGTTTCAAAAATTCCGATTCGGCACATCCGGGACGAGGATACACCAATATGTGATAATATTCCAAAATCACAGAATAGTTTTTCCATTTGTCAAAAGTAACGATGTTATCTTGTCCCATGATTATATGGAATTGCTTATCGGGATATTTTTCTCCAAGATATGCAAGAGTGTTTACAGTATATGAAGGAACGGGTAATTGAAATTCCAAATCACATGCCCTAAACGACGAATTGTCTTCTATTGCCATTTGTACCAATGCAAAACGCTTTCTATCAGCAAGCAGACCTTTACCGCTTTTCAAAGGATTTCGCCTGCTGACAACAAACCACACCTCATCCAAATCCGTATTCTGAACAATATGATTTGCAAGTATCAAATGCCCATTGTGAATCGGATTGAAACTTCCAAAATACAATCCGATTTTTTTCTTGTTTTTATTATTTTCCACTTTGCATTGATTTTTCGTTGTCTTTATTTACGATAGCAATACCCGTAACGGTTACAATCGTTATTTGATTTTTTGCATTCAATTCCTCAAAACTTGAAAAAAATTCTTAGCTTTGCAAGTCTAAATACGATGAATGATGAAAAAATTATTGATACTTGCTTTTTTATTTTTGGGCTTTGCTCTGTCGGCTCAAAACGTTACGATTAACGCTGTTGGAAAAAACATTGGTGGAAAACACATTCGTTTGTTTCTTGCTGATGATTATATCTCTGGATTGGAGGTTCAGAAGGCCGATGTAAAATTGGGTGAAAACGATTCGACATTCAGTTTTGGTCTTGTAACGGATGGAGTGAGCATATTAACGTTAAAAATCGATGCTTTCGAGTATAGTTTCATTTCCCAACCCGGAAAAATTTACGAACTACAAATAGACTCTATCGATTATGCTGTTGCTGATTCGGTAAACGTGCTTTTGTATAAATATATCTTACCTATCAAAATTACGAACCTTGATTCAGAAGATTTGAATATAAAAATCAACAAATTCGATGTGGCGATAGAGAACTTTATTACTCGATACGACAGAGAACTGTTAGTAACAAAAGACAAAAACATCATAGATTCGCTATATCAATTAGCTGAAACCTTTTTGCAAAACGAAAAAGACGGTTCTTATTTTCACACTTACGTAAAATATGAGTTAGGAAAAATGAATCATGTTTTGAGACTGAAAAGCAGAAAACAACAAAGAGTGGAATTATTCAAGGATAAACCGATACAATATTATAACATCGGTTACACAGATTGCTTTAACCATATTTTCGGTCATTACTTTGCTCAAGGCAACAAATATATTTCGCAAGACGAATTGGAGTTTTGGCTCAACACAACCAACTATGACGATTTGATGGACGCATTGGGAAAGGACGATGTTTTGAGAAACGAAGTTTTTCGTGAGATTGTGCTTATCAAAGGTATGAAAGACGCCTTCTCAGACGGCTTATACGAAAGACAAGACATTATAAGAATGCTCGAAAAGATTGCTTCCAGAACTAAATTCGAGCAACACAAAAAAACAGCTCTTCAAACAATCGACTACCTTAACGGAATTTCTCACAAAGGATTAAGCATTAAAGATTTTGAAATCAAGAATGTGATGGGAGAAACTCAAAATCTGCAACAATTCATTCAAAAACCCCTTGTATTGAATTTTGTAAAGCTGAACGACAACGACTCAAAACGAGAATTGGAAGTTGTGAATTATATGTACGAAAACATAAAAGACAATTGCGAAGTATTGACTGTGTGTTGCGATCGCAGCCTTGACGCAATGTATAACTTTCTTAAAAACACAAAAATAGGAAATCGTTACAAATGGAACTTCGCTTTTTTTGACTCCGACTATGATTTATTGGAGTATTTTCAAGTTAAAGCCTTTCCTCTTTTCATTCTGATTTCTCCTGATGGCAAAGTAGAGGAAAATCCTATGAGAAATCCGAGCGAAGGCAGCCTTTCGAGATTCTTGAACAAAGAAAACAAATAACCGTATAAAGATTGGTTGTTGGCAATTCAAGATAAATTGATTATATTTGCAGGTTGAAAACATTGGATTCAAACAAAGAAACAGGCTCGTTTTGATTGCTGAAATTCTTTCTTGATTTCACCGAAATGAATCTTGATTTCAGTAAATTATTTCTTGATTTCAGCAAATTAAAACAAAGAGTTGAAAAACGCAAAACAGATATAAAGAGAAACAAACACAGATACAAATACGAAAACAGATGAACTCTTCAGATAGTGTAGTAATCATTCCTACTTACAACGAAAAAGAAAACATCGAAAACATAATTCGTTACGTTTTTTCTTTGGAAAAGGTGTTCCATATCCTTATTGTGGAGGATAATTCTCCTGATGGAACGGCACAAATCGTTAAAAGATTGATGCAAGACTTTCCCGAACGACTGTTTATCGAAGAAAGAAAAGGTAAACTCGGCTTGGGAACGGCTTACATTCACGGTTTCAAATGGGCTTTATCAAAAGGCTATGACTACATTTTTGAGATGGATGCCGACTTTTCTCATCCTCCGAAGGATCTTTTGCGATTGTATGATGCTTGTTCAAAAGGTGCGGATATGGCAGTTGGGTCTCGCTATGTTGATGGCAAGATTTCGGTTGTCAATTGGCCTATCGGCAGAGTTATGATGTCGTATTATGCTTCAAGTTATGTGAGATTGGTTACTGGTATGAAGATTGGGGATGCCACAGCAGGCTTTGCGTGTTACACAAGAAAGGTTTTAGAGACAATAAAACTTGATAAGATAAAATTCATCGGCTATGCTTTTCAAATAGAAATGAAATATACCGTCCACAAGCTTGGCTTCAGAATCGAGGAAGTGCCAATTATTTTCACCGATAGAGTATTGGGACAAAGCAAAATGAGCATGAAAATTTTCAAAGAGGCATTTTTCGGTGTCTTTTCTTTGAGATTCAGAAATTGGAAAAAGTATTAGAAACATAAAACATTATAACAATGAGAAGAAATTTAAGAATATTTGTTGCACTTTTGTTTGTATTGACAAGCATCGGTGTTTCAGCACAAAAAGGTCTTATAGACATCAAAAAACTTCAAGACAGACAATACTATCCTTCAGGAATTTATAACCTGCAATTTGTAGGAGAAAAAGGAAAGTATGCTTACACAAAAACAGGTCAAGAACTAATCATAGGAGATAAGAAAGCAGAAAAAACAGTTCTTAGCTCAGAGGATTTAAACAAGGATTTGAAACATTTTGCATCAGTAGAATTTATCTCAGAAACAGAATTTGCTTTTCTAAGTGCAGATTACAAAACAATCTATCACTACAATATTGAGACAAAGCAAATGAAAGCTATCTGCAACATAAAAGAAGGAGCAGAAAACCTTGAATTAGATTTAAAAAATGGTAGTGCAGCATACACAATAGAAGGAAATGTTTGGTTTTCCACACAAGGCAAAGAGCCAAAACAATTAACTACTGACGGAGGAAAAGGAATTACATACGGAGTTGCGGTACATAGAAATGAATTTGGCATAGAAAAAGGATTTTTCCTTTCAGATGATGCAAGCAAATTAGCATTTTACAGAATGGACGAAAGCATGGTAAAGGAATATCCTTTGGTAAACACAGCACTTCGCCAAGCAGAAGAAACTCCAATACGCTATCCAATGGCGGGAATGAAGTCTCACGAAGTTACAGTATTGGTTTACGATTCTAAAACAGATAAAACAGTAGAATTAAACACAAGAAAAGATAACTCACTTGAAGAAAGAGAAGCATATCTTACTAACTTGACTTGGAATCCGGAAGAAACAATGCTTTATATCCAAAAACTAAATCGTAAACAAAACAATGTAGAATTGATAGCCTATGATGTAGTAAATGGAAATGTGGCAAAAACATTATTCTCTCAAAGCAATGAAAAATACGTTGAACCAGAATCTCCAATTTTCTTTTTACCTAACAATAGCCAACAATTCATTTATTTAAGCGAAGCTGATGGATTTAATCACGCTTACTTATATAACATTGACGGAACATTGATTTCTCAACTTACATCAGGGGATTGGATGATTAACTCAATAGAAGGATTTAACAAAAAAGCAACAGAATTTTACTTCTATGCAACTAAAGATTCCCCATTGGAACAAAATTTATACGCTTACAACTTTAAAACAAAACAAATACGTCGTTGTACTCCTGAAAAGGGAACTCACCACGTTGTTTTCAATACAGATGGAACACTTTTCTTAGATACATACACAAGTTCTGTAGAACCAAGAAGAGTTGCTTTGTATGACAATAAAGCAAAACAAGTAAAAGAAATCTTTAAATCAGAAAACCCTTGGGCAGACTTAGATAAACCTGAAATAGACGTGTTTACAATCAAAGCAAAAGACGGTACAGATTTATATGCACGTATGATAAAACCTCTAAACTTTGACGCAACAAAGAAATACCCTGTAATAGTTTATGTTTATGGTGGTCCACACGCACAACTTATTACAGAAAGTTGGCTTTCAGGTGCAAACAATTTCTTTTTGTTCCTTGCACAACAAGGATACATAGTTTGGACAGTAGATAGTAGAGGATCAGCAAACAGAGGCTTCGAATTTGAAAGTGCAATTTGGAGAAATTGTGGAAGCATTGAAGTAAGCGACCAAATGGACGGGGTAAATTATTTGAAATCTCTTCCATACGTAGATGCAGAACGCATAGGTGTTGATGGTTGGTCTTACGGTGGATTTATGACTATTTCGTTAAAATTGAAGAATCCTGGAGTATTCAAAACTGCAACCGCAGGTGGTCCTGTTATTGATTGGAAATGGTACGAGGTTATGTACGGAGAAAGATATATGTCTTCACCTGAGGATAACAAAGAAGGATATGAAAAATCTTCATTGTTAAATTACGCTGATCAATTAGAAGGAAAACTTCTTGTAATACACGGAGCACAAGACCCAACCGTAGTAATGCAACATTCTCTTGAATTTATAAACAAATGTATCAAAGCAGGAAAACAAGTAGATTACTTTATTTATCCTGATCACGAACACAACGTAAGAGGAAAAGACAGAATACATCTTTACGAAAAGATATTCCAATATCACAAAGAAAACTTGTAGTTTTTCAAAGCAAAGTTTCACAAAAATAAAACAAAGATTCAAGAAAACGAAATCAAGTTTCACGACAACAGAATCAAGTTTCAATTTAACAAAACAAAGAAATGAAATACCTAATCAGCTTTTTAATTTCAACGCTGTTTGCTTTCAGCACTCTGTTTGCTCAAAGCGAGTTAATAAATCCTCCTACCGGTATGATGGTTGAAGATTTAGACGTAACCCAAGCAACACTCAGATGGGACGCTGAGGAAAACGCCGCTGCATGGATTGTAAGCTACAAAGTATTTCAGCAAACGGAATACATCGATATTTCAACCGAACAGCCTGTTGTTTATTTACAGAGCCTTATGAGCGGAACGCGTTACCTTTGGACTGTAAGAGCAATCGACATAAACGGAGACACAACTCAACCATGTGAGGTTCAATATTTTGTTACTTTGGGATTTGATTCGGATTGTCCACAAGTAGAAAATCTAAGTATAGGAAGCAGTAGTTCAAATGGAATAACCGTGCAATGGACCACCGATTCCGATGCAACATCTTGGGAAGTAGTCAGAGGAGAAATAGGAAGCAGTCCGGATTTTGACGGTTACAGAGTACAAACTCAAAATTACGAAGCAACGCTTAGCAATCTTACTGCATTTGAACGCTATCAGTTTGCAGTCCGTTCAAATTGTGATTCGTACGTTAGCGATTGGAAATATATCTATACTAATTTTCTTCCGAGCAGTGTGCAAGAGCTACCGATTCAATTTGATTTCGAAAACGAAGAAGACAATAAGAATGTTGGGTTTGTTAATTCTATGGCAAACGCTTGGGAAATAAGCTCGGCAACCAACGCAAGCAGTATCGGCAACAAGGCATTGTATATTTCCGATAACAACGGACAAACAAACGCCTGCAACAATACGACCTCTGCAATCAGCTATGCTTATATCGATTTCAACATTCCGAACTACGCAGTAGGATTTTACATAGACTTTAAGTATAAAACTCAAACCGTTTTGCAAAACGCATCTTTGAAAGTCTTTCTTGTAAGTCCGGGAAGTGCGATAAACATTTCACAAGCTCCTTATGAAGGTGAACAAGTTGGAGCACCTGCTTATTTAGGCAGCGAAAACAGTTGGGAGAATGTTCATATTGAATTGCCACCTCACCATATTGGTACAACAACACGAATATTGTTCGTTTGGCAAAACACATCCGATTGTCCGAATACTTCAGCCGTTGCAATAGATGACATATATATCACAGCGCGTTATTGTGCTACTCCATCAAATCTGAGAGCAGAAAACATTACTTCTTCATCTGCATTTTTAGCTTGGGATGTTAATGACAACCAATCTTCGTTTAATTTGGAATATAAGGAAACAAGCGAAGATGCATGGACAAGAGTCGATGGAATAACGCCAAACAATATTTTAGACAATCTTCAACCTGCGACAAGCTATACTTTCAGAGTGCAAGCCGATTGTTTGGATGAGCAAAGTTTTTGGTCAGATACGGCTACTTTTACAACACATGTGCTTATCGATGCTCCTACTGAATTGAATGTTACGACATTTGATGAAAATTCTGCAAACATTGTATGGGCAACAAACATAGATGCACAAAGTTGGTTGGTGGAAACAACGAATACAAGCACGCTTTCTGTTTCACAAAACGAGGTATCACAAAATTCCATTCTGCTTGACAATTTATCGGAAAACACATTGTATCAAATAAAGGTGCGAGCTGTCTCGACATACAACGATACAAGTTTGTATTCTTCTCCGATTTATGTACACACTCTATGCTCCCCTATCGAGCAATTCCCATATCATGCCGATGACACAATTAAATTGGCAACAGAAGGTGGCTTTTGCTTTGAACAAGACTGTTGGAGAGTTGAAGCAAATACGCTTTTGAGTCCGATGTTCAAACTATCTGAGGGTGCAAATCCTGTTTTGAGTTTCAATGCAAGCCTTTCAGATGGCACGTTTCCACAATTATTTATCCAAGAACAAAACGGACAACCAATAGCTTTGCAAAACATTACATTGGGACATAATTCGATTTTATTGAATGAGTATTCCGATTTTGAGAGAGCAACATTCATATTCCAAATACAGGAAAGCGATGACAGAGATTATGACTTTCAAATAACAGATTTCACAATCAAGGATACTTGTCTTGCACCCGATAATTTGTCTATAAGTCATATAACAGCCAATTCGGCAGTTTTGGAATGGAGTAACTACGCCAATAATACATCTGTAAACATCAGAATCATAGATACCGAAAACAATGATACTGTTGCAGTAAACGGAGTTTCTTCTCCTTTTGATTTGGAAAATCTTTTACCAAACACACAGTACATAATTTGGCTTGGAGCATTCTGTAATAACGATTCAGCAGCCAATATGTCGATAATTAACTTCACAACCGAAGATATGACTTCCGCATGTCCGACACCGACAAACTTCTTATGCGAACACTATCAAAGCAAAGGCGATGAGACAATTATTTGTACTTGGGATGATGTAGAAGACAACCCTTACATTCAATGGGAAGTAAATTACAAAGAAGCACTTGCAGTAAACTTTTCTTCGGCAACAGTAAGCCATTATCCAAGATTTACGCTCCGCAATCTCGAACGAGGAAGCAGATGGGAATTCAAAGTAAGAGCTATATGCTCTGTTGGAAATATCTCCGATTGGACAGAGATTCAAAGTGTCTTGGTGGGAGCACAGGGAATCGAAGCAATAAATGGCGGAGTTATCGAACTGAAAGTCTATCCTAATCCTGCAGATAAGATTATCCGAATCGAAAGCAATGCAAGCGAATTGAAGGAAGCTCAACTTATCGATGCAAACGGAAGAGTTCTAAAGGCGTGGGACAATCTGCCAAACGAAATAGACATAAGTCAATACCCAACAGGAACTTATTTCTTGAATGTTAGCGTAAACGGAACTCGTATTTCAAGAAAGGTAAACTTCAATTAACTTTAATGTAACGATAAAAACATACTGTGCTTTACTCATTCTAACACAGCGATAACTTTTTGAAAAACACATAATCAAAACACAGCTCAACGAAACAAAGAAAGAGAAAAATAAAACAAAGATTCAATAAATTCTTTCTTTGTTTCGTTGAATTGTTTCTTGATTTGGTTAATAGGAATCAAAGATAGATTTTTGGCAATCGAAGTTAAACCTCAAATCAGAGTATGTAACGGCATTCTTTTTTTCTAAAAACAGCATTTTTTTTCAATATATCTGTAACATTTAACAAAAGAAGCCGTAATATTCATTAGTTTTTGTTTTGAAATTAAAATAGAATAATGAGACAGCTTAAGATTACAAAGCAACTAACAAACAGAGAGATTACCTCTTTGGATAAGTACTTACAAGAAATTGGCAAATTGGAGATGATTTCTCCCGAAAGCGAGGTACAATTGGCACAGAGAATAAAAGCCGGAGACAGAATCGCTTTGGAGAAACTCACAAAGGCCAATCTACGTTTTGTTGTTTCTGTTGCAAAACAATATCAGAATCAAGGAATGAGCCTGCCGGATTTGATCAATGAAGGAAATCTCGGATTGATTAAGGCTGCACAACGATTCGATGAAACAAGAGGATTCAAGTTTATTTCGTATGCGGTTTGGTGGATCAGACAATCGATTTTGCAAGCCTTGGCAGAGCAATCTCGAATCGTACGTTTGCCACTCAATAAGATAAGTTCACTCAACAAAATCACCAAAACATTGGCACAATTGGAGCAAAAGTATGAACGTACTCCAAACGCGGGTGAAGTGGCTGACGAATTGGATATGCCGCTTGCCGAAGTGAGTGAGAATTTACGCAATGGCGGCAAACATCTTTCAATGGATGCACCCCTTGCATCTGACGAAGAGAACACCATGTACGACTTTATAAGAAACGATGACTGCTCTACACCTGAGTCAGAGTTGATGTATGAAAGTCTAAAAATGGAAATCAATCGTGCAATCTCTACTTTGTCTCCTAAAGAAGGGGATATAATCAAGATGTTCTTCGGATTGGAAGGCTACCCTCCTATGACGTTGGACGAAATCGGAGAAAAATTTGATTTGACAAGAGAAAGAGTTCGCCAAATCAAAGAAAAAGCAATCAGACGATTGCAACACACATCACGATCTCAAATTTTACAATCATATTTGGGGTAAATATTGTTTTTTAACTTTTGACACAACCAACCACTGAGGTCTTCACACAACGGAGACCTTATTTTATTTATTTGCTATTCTAAAAATCTTTTGTAATTTTGCAATAGTACTAAAACAGAATAAAACTCAGAACGATGGCGGTCAAGAAAGATTCCGAAACACCTTTGATGAAGCAATATAATTCGCTGAAAGAACAATATCCTGACACTATATTATTATTCCGAGTCGGAGATTTCTATGAAACATTCGGACAAGACGCCATTGCAACTTCACAAATTCTCGGCATAACTCTTACAAAACGAGGTGGCGGAGATGAAAACGAGTTGGCAGGGTTTCCTTTCCATGCAATAGACACTTATCTGCCTAAATTTCTTCGTTCAGGCAAAAGAGTTGCTATTTGCGAACAATTGGAGGATCCGAAGAGTGTAAAAGGTTTGGTCAAAAGAGGTGTCACAGAAGTAGTTACTCCATCGATGAGCTACAATGATAAAACCGACGATGGTGCATCTAACAACTACCTTTGCGGAATCCACTACGGCAAATTATTTGTCGGAATTGCTTTTGTCGATATTTCAACAGGAGAGTTCTTTATCAGCAGAGGAGAAAAAAGCGAAGCCGATAAATTATTTCAGTCTTTGTCTCCACGAGAGTTGGTTATACAGAAAAAATATTTGAGAGAATTTCAAAAAGACCACAAAGAGAACATCTATATCAAGACTTACGAAGATTGGGTATTTAATTCGGATTACGCAAACGAAATTCTGACAGAGCATTTTGGCACTAAATCGCTCAAAGGTTTTGGTGTTGAAGAGTGTAAAGAAGGAATAATTGCAGCAGCTGCGGCTTTGACGTATATGAAAGAAACATTGCATACTCAGATCAGCCACATCAGCCAAATCTCTACAATAAAAAGCAGCAATTATCTTTGGCTTGACAAATTTACAATCAGAAATCTTGAGTTGATTTCTTCCCCTAACGAGAATGGAAAGACGCTTTTAAGTATCTTAAACCGCACACAAAGCAACATGGGGCTTAGAATGTTGCAACGTTGGATTGTTTTACCACTCTTAGATATTGAACAAATAGAACATAGGCAAAACATAGTCAAGTCATTTATCGACAACGACACTCTAAGTCTGAATACAAGCGAATCTCTCAGAACAATCGGAGACTTGGAACGCATAATATCTCGTGTAGCCTTTGGAAGAATTCAGCCATCGGAATTATTGAACCTCAAATTCATAATAAGGGAAATAGGAAAACTCAAAAAAGATTTTTCGGAAACCGGAAGCAAGTTTTTGAAAACAGAAGCCGAAAGACTGAATCCTTGTTTCGATTTAGAGCAATACTTAGAAAAATATATCAGTTCTGATGCTCCCAACAACATTGCAAAAGGCGGTGCAATAGCACAAGGAGTTGATTCGGAATTAGACTCATTGAGAGAATTGGCTTTCAATTCCCGACAAGTACTTGAGCAACTAAAGAATGACGAATGTGAAAAAACAGGTATCAGTTCTTTGAAAATCGGTTACAACAATGTATTCGGTTACTATCTTGAGGTAACAAACACGCACAAAGATAAAGTTCCGCAAGAGTGGATTCGCAAACAAACACTCGCAAATGCGGAACGATACATTACAGAAGAGCTTAAAGAATTAGAAAACAAAATTATAACAGCTCAAGACAGAATAAGCCAAATTGAAAACCGCATTTACAACGAAGTTCTTACAAAGACAATACAGTACATCAATAGTTTGAAAGCCAATGCTCACATTCTTGCAAGCATGGATTGTCTTTTGTCTTTTGCACAAATTGCAATCGAAAACAATTACGTAAGACCTAAACTTACCGAACAAACAAATATCACTATAAAAGACGGACGCCATCCTGTGATTGAAAAATCCCTTTCAGCAGGGGAGCAATACATCAGCAATGATGTTTATTTAGATAGAGACTCTCAGCAAATCTGCATTATAACAGGGCCAAACATGTCGGGTAAAAGTGCATACCTCAGACAGACTGCTTTAATTACCCTTATGGCTCAAATAGGCTCTTGGGTACCTGCAAAAATGGCAGAAATCGGGATTGTGGATAAAATTTTCACAAGAGTAGGTGCAAGCGATAATATTTCATCCGGAGAAAGTACATTTATGGTTGAGATGAACGAAGCAGCATGTATTTTGAACAATATTTCAGAACGCAGTCTGATTCTATTGGATGAAATTGGTAGAGGTACATCTACATATGACGGAGTTTCGATTGCATGGGCAATTGCTTCATATCTGCACGATAATCGTTGCAAACCGAAAACACTTTTCGCAACCCACTATCACGAACTCATTGATATGGAAAACCAATACGCGAGAATTAAGAACTACCATGTCAAAGTAAAGGAATCAGGCAAGGAAGTAATCTTTTTAAGAAAGATAGACAAGGGAGGAAGTGAGCAAAGTTTCGGAATACATGTTGCAAAGCTCGCAGGCATGCCAAGAAAGGTAGTAGAGGAAGCAGAATACATGCTATCACAACTCGAAAACAAGGCAACAAAAGCTCAAAAAGTTGCAAAAAAAGCAGATTCAAGCAGTTCAAAAGGCTTACAATTGAGTTTTATTCAGCTTGATGATCCTGTTTTATCTGAAATCAAAGACACCATTCTTGAAGTTGATATTGAGAATCTTACACCTATCGAATCGCTAAACAAGCTATACGAAATCAAAAAAAAGTTAGAAAAAGTTTGATTTTTATTTGGTCAGTTCAAAAAAAGGATATATCTTTGCACTCGCAAATCAGGCGGAAATAGCTCAGTTGGTAGAGGACAACCTTGCCAAGGTTGGGGTCGCGAGTT
>DEPP01000133.1:4198-4377 GCA_002358835.1 Bacteroidales bacterium UBA3389 | reverse complement strand
ATTGAGATTATGTCTTCTTTTGTAAGCACCTTTACATCATCACTTACCTTAAGATTCAATTTAGTATTGATTCTATATCTTCCGACATCTCCCAAATCATATCTCTTATCCGAGAAGAACAACTTCTCTATAATACCTCTGGCAGTTTCTTCATCAGGCGGTTCCGCACTTCTCAACTG
>DEPP01000133.1:0-4140 GCA_002358835.1 Bacteroidales bacterium UBA3389 | reverse complement strand
TCCTTGGCATTATTAGCTGTATCCTTTTGCAATGTATTGAATATTACAGAGTAATCTGTTGCAGAGGCATCTTCATTGTGTAACAAAATCGTTTTGACACCGGAATCCAATATCAAATCGACATGTTCAGGTTCTATTGCAGTTTCTCTATCTATTATAACCTCTGTTCTTTCGATAGAAACTACCTCTCCTGTATCTTCATCTACGAAATCCTCTACCCAAGCTCTGACAACTCTTGCTGCTAATCTTCTTCCAACAACTTTCTTAAGATTAGCCTTTGTAACCTTTATCTCTTGTGCAAGGTCAAATATCTCTAATATATCTTTATCTGTTTCAAAACCGATTGCTCTCAACAATGTGGTAATAGGCAATTTCTTTTTTCTATCGATGTAAGCATACATCACATTGTTAATATCGGTAGTGAACTCCATCCAAGACCCTTTGAAAGGAATAATTCTTGCAGAATATAACTGCATACCATTAGCGTGAGTACTTGTTCCGAAAAATACTCCTGGCGAACGGTGTAATTGAGATACCACGACTCTTTCGGCTCCGTTTATGACAAACGTTCCTTTCGGAGTCATATAAGGAATCATTCCCAAATAAACATCTTGAATTTTTGTTTCAAAATCCTCATGTTCCGGATCTGTACAGAATAACTTTAATTTTGCTTTTAAAGGAACACTATAAGTCAGTCCCCTTTCTATACATTCCTCTATCGAGTAACGAGGTGGGTCAATGAAATAATCTAAGAATTCGAGGACGAAATTATTCCTTGCATCTGTTATAGGAAAATTTTCTGAAAATACTTTGTATAAGCCCTCATTAACTCTGTTTTCCGAATTTGTTTCCAGTTGGAAAAAATCTCTAAACGACTTCAATTGAATATCCAAAAAGTCAGGATATTCAAATGGTTTTACAGATGCAAAACTAACTAAGGTTGGGTTATTTTGTGCCAAGGTTTTCAAAATTAAAAGGTTAAAAAAATAAGTTAGATACAAAACACAATTAAAGGACGGGCGTTTCCCTTAGGAAAACACCCTCCTTTATTATTGATTGTGGTGAAATGTCTTACTTAATTTCAACCTTTGCACCAGCTTCTTCCAACGCTTTCTTCAATGATTCAGCTTCATCTTTGCTAACGCCTTCCTTCAATGTCTTAGGAGCAGCATCTACCAATTCTTTTGCTTCCTTAAGACCTAAGCTGCAAAGATCTTTAACCAACTTAACAACATTCAATTTTGAAGCACCTGCTTCTGCCAAAACAACATCAAATGCTGTTTTTTCTTCTTCAGCTGCTGCACCTGCTGCTGCAGGACCTGCTGCTACTGCTACTGCTGCTGCTGCTGGTTCTATACCATATTCTTCTTTAAGAATGTCAGCCAATTCTTTTACTTCTTTTACAGTTAGATTAACTAATTGTTCTGCGAATGCTTTCAAATCTGCCATTTTATTTTCTTATTTAATTTGTTATACAATTTATTTTTTATTCGGGTTTTTCCGATAATGTTTTTATTACGCCTGATAACGTATTTCCACCTGACTGCAATGCTCCAATAACATTCTTTGCAGGAGATTGCAAAGCTGCAATAATATCTGCAACAAGCTCGTTTTTAGATTTAATAGCGATGAGTTCTTCCAATGCGGCATCACCAATATAGAATCCCTCTTCTACATAAGCCGATTTCAAAATAGGCTTTTCGCTATTTGCTCTAAAAGACTTTATAAGCTTTGCAGGTGCATTATTTACGTTAGAGAGCATAACAGAAGTAGAACCTTTGAATGTTGGGAACAACTCAGAGTAATCTACCCCTGATTTTTCCAATGCTTTTATCAACAAAGTGTTCTTTACAACCAATAGCTTTACTTGGTTACGATAGCACAACTTTCTTAATTTAGCTGTATTAACTGAATTCAATCCTTCTATATCTACGAAATACAGATAAGGATAGTTTGCAATCTCGTTACCAATTGATTCTATCAGCTGCGTCTTTTCTTCTTTTCTCATATTTCAACGTTTTACTGAGATTATTTGCTTATTGACTTTGGATCAACTTTAACTCCAGGACTCATTGTAGAAGAAACTGTAACGCTCTTAACATAAGTACCTTTTGCTGTAGCAGGTTTCAATTTCAATATCGTTTGAAGAACTTCCATAGTGTTTTCATATATCTTGTTAGGTTCGAAAGACATACGAGCAACACTTGCATGAACGATTCCAAACTTGTCTACCTTAAAGTCTATTTTGCCGGCTTTAACTTCTTGGACAGCCTTACCCACTTCCATTGTAACTGTACCGGTTTTAGGATTCGGCATCAAGCCTCTAGGACCCAATACTTTTCCCAAAGCTCCGACTTTAGGCATTACACTTGGCATGGTAATTATAACATCGACATCCGTCCAACCGCCTTTTATCTTAGCGATGTAATCATCTAAGCCAACATAATCAGCTCCGGCAGCCTTAGCTTCTTCTTCTTTATCCGCTGTACACAAAACAAGTACTCTTTTGGTTTTACCTGTACCATGAGGTAATGAAACAATACCTCTTACCATTTGGTTGGCTTTACGAGGGTCAACTCCCAAGCGAACATCCAAGTCAAAAGAAGCATCAAACTTTGTAAAAGTGATGTCTTTTACAATTTTAACAGCTTCTTCCAAAGAATACTCCTTCGCAACATCGAATTTTGCTAACGCTTCTTTTGTTTTTTTCGATAGTTTTGCCATTAAATTTTAATTCTTTTTTTTGTTTTTTAATAATGTTGAGATTATATTATTCCTCAACTACGATACCCATACTTCTTGCAGTTCCTTTTACAATGCTAACAGCAGCATCAAGAGTGAAACAATTTAAGTCCACCATCTTTGCTTCTGCAATAGCTTTGATTTGATCCAATTTCAAAGTAGCAACTTTGTTTCTGTTAGGTTCACCAGAACCACTTTTCAAATTAGCTGCTTCTTTCAATTGTACTGCAACAGGAGGGGTCTTAATTACAAACTCAAAAGACTTATCTGTAAACACAGTAATAATAGCAGGAATCAACTTACCAGCTTGGTCTTGTGTTCTTGCATTAAACTGTTTACAGAATTCCATGATATTAACACCCTTCGCACCTAACGCAGGTCCTACTGGTGGTGATGGATTTGCCTTTCCTCCAGGAATTTGTAACTTAATTAATCCAGCAACTTCTTTAGCCATTTTACTAACGTGCGTTTAATAGATAATTAATAAAGTTTTGCAGATAAATCTACTTAACAACTTGAACAAAAGACAACTCAACAGGTGTCCGTCTTCCAAATATTTTAACGGTTACCGTAAGTTTCTTCTTATCCAAATTGATTTCATCAATAACACCCGAAAAATTGTTAAACGGACCATCTATAATCTTTACCGTTTCACCAACAATAAATGGCTCAAGCAATTCTTCATCGTTATCCATCATTTCATCAACTCGTCCTAATATTCTCTTGACCTCAAAATCTTGCAAAGGCACAGGCTTTCCATCTTTTTCAGACAAAAAATCTATGACATTAGGAACATTTTTTATCACATGAGCAACTTCTCCCTCTAGAGAAGCTTCTATCAAGACATAGCCCGGAAACAACGTACGATCTTTACTTACCCTCTTACCGTTACGAACAGAAAAGACCTTTTCAGTAGGGATCAAAACTCTTGAAACAAACTCAGAAAGTCCGCTATGAGCAACTTCATTCTCTATATACTCCTTAGCTTTCTTTTCCTTGCCTGAAATAGCTTTGACAACATACCATTTTTTTGATTGTTCACCCATCTCGGAAGTTTATTGAAAAGATTTAACCTAACAAAATATAAACTACAACCCGCATCTCATAGGTATTACCTTCGGGAAGCAAGATACAGGAAATAGGTTTTATCCAATTATTCCATAAAGATAGCCTAACAATCCTTTCCAGAACATAGTTGGATGAACACCCACAGCCATATCCATAAGGAATATAATAAAGGCAATTATCAACGAAGCAACGAATACAACGACAGTACTATTACTCAACTCCGACATTGTAGGCCATGACACCTTGTGTACAAGTTCATCATAGCTACCTTTTACATACTCGACTATCTTAGACATTGTATATTTTGTTTTTTATTTGCAGGGGCAGAGA
>DEPP01000116.1:86402-87075 GCA_002358835.1 Bacteroidales bacterium UBA3389 | reverse complement strand
GATTGCAAAAGTACTACCTTTTCTTAAACCTACCAAATGTTTTACAATCTTTTTTTAATACCCAACACTTAACTCACTGTTTTACACTAAGAAAAATTTTTGAAACTTTTTTTCTATTTTTTACGTTTTTAGGAAGATTTAGGGCTTTTTAAATCCAAAACAACGTTACAAGGTCTGATAAAAGGCTTTTCAAGACTTATTTTTCCAATAAAAAGCTCCGATTTTCGAAATCAAAGATTGCTTTTCTTGTAATAAAAAACCGAAAAATCAACTTCAAAATATATTGTTACCACACCTTATTTCGCACTCCAAATCTTAATCATCCCGTCTCTGCCTGCCGAAATTATACAATTTCCATCCGGACTGTAAGAAGCTGTTTTTACGGTTTGCTCGTGTCCTTTTAAGGTTTGAAGGCAGGCTCCGCTATTTGCGTCCCATATTTTAATGGTTTTATCCACCGAAGCTGAGATTATGCGTTTTCCATCGGGACTATACTCTGCAAAAAGCACATAAGACGAATGTCCTTTCAGAGTTTGAAGACATATTCCACCGCTTGCATCCCATATTTTCAGAGTTTTGTCATCTGATGTCGAAACAATGTATCTTCCATCGGGACTATACGAAGCTGTATTCACGCATTTGGTGTGTCCGACTAAGGTTTGAAGACACTTTC
>DEPP01000116.1:85617-86345 GCA_002358835.1 Bacteroidales bacterium UBA3389 | reverse complement strand
GGGCTATATTTTGCAGAATATATAATTCGCTTGTGCCCTTTCAGAGTTTGAAGACATTCTTCGTTGCTTGCATCCCATATTTTCAGCGTTTTGTCGCTCGAAGCAGAGACAATGCGACTGCCATCGGGATTATATTCTGCAGAATTAACGTATGAGGTATGTCCTTTCAAAGTCTTGAGACTTTTTCCGCTGTTTGCATCCCAAATTTTTATGTTTCCGTTATGCAAAACAGAGAGTATGTACTTCCCATCGGGACTATACAAGGCTGTTTCAAAATCTGCACGATACAACATCTTACCTTTAAGAGTGTTTGGGCTGAACGGATCAAATGTTTGATGATCTCTGTCCCAACAAATACGCTTTCGAACCGCTCCATCGGCACGAAAAGAAGTTGAAATAAAAAAACGCTTGTGCTTTTCTATATCCAAGCGAAGTTGAAGGCTGTTTGCATCTCTCACTTTAATCGTTTTGTCAGCAGAAACACTGATTATGCGATTTCCATTTGGGCTGAAATATGCGGAATATATGCGATTATTGTTTGATTTTATGGTTTTCACACAACGAAACTGCTTTTCATCTTGTGTAAACGCATTTTCACAAAATACAGACAATAAAACTGCAAGCACAATCAACAGAATCAAACTTTTCCTCTTCATATTAAATCAATTTTCCATTCGTTGGAAATCTCTTTATAAAAACGTAAATAAACAACTCTTTGTTTCAGAAAA
>DEPP01000116.1:82461-85583 GCA_002358835.1 Bacteroidales bacterium UBA3389 | reverse complement strand
AGAAAATTGTTTCTTGATTTCAGAAAAACGAATTCAAGAATTAGAAAAATAATACTGCGAATCATTTTTTTCTTATTCCACTATCTTTGTTCTGAGTTTTTTTTCTACTTTTGTAAAACATTATATAGAGTTAATCCAAATAAAAATCAAAAACATCTATTTATGAAAAAGAGTTTATTAACCAAAGTTTGCTTAGTCGGAATGACAGCAATACTTTTTTCATGTTTCCAATGCGAACCTTATTTTGAAAGTGTGTTAAACATAAGGAATACATCATACGAACAAATCTATTTTATGGCTTACAAAAACGGCGAACCGAGTAGTTATACTTTGAAATGCGGAGAGGATTTTAACTATTGGTTAGAGGGAGAGACTAAGAGTTTTCTGTCAATCATCGCTCCATACGATTCTTGTATTTTAAGGAAAGATTGTGCTCACGGAGAAATCTTGAAAATCTGGAGAAAAAACTACTCAATCAACTCTCAGCAAAAAGAATTTTTTAGAGAAGATGATTGGGAACTTATAAAGAGTAAAGAAACTTGGAATTACACTTTCACAATTGATGATGGTGTTTTATTGAATCCAACTTATAAATGATTCTAAAAAGCATCCAATTTATGAAAAGACTAAACGCATTATTTCTTATTTTAATCTCAGTCACTCTCTTTTCATGTCGTGAGGAGCAATACATAGATGAGATGATTTATAACATAAAAAACAACACCGATTCTACATTACATGTATCTACACAAAGCTATATCTATAGAGAAACAACAATTCATCCCAGTCATACAGCATTTGTGTATAGTGATTATTGCATTGGAGATCCTTACTTTTGGTTTGACCAAGGCTTAGCGGGGTGTAAATCTGTTACAGTGAGATTAAACGATGTTAATGGCGACACTCTGGCTCATTGGGTAAGAGATGAGAATAACGAATCGGGAGTCAAGTGGTTTTATGACTACAAATATTGGGAAGTAAAAAGGATTGATAACCTTTCTACTTCAACCGAATTTACCCTACCTTTGAATAAAGAGGATTTTGGTTGGTAATATTTCATCGCAATCAATATCAGATTTAATACATTAAAGTCGTTTCACAGCGAAACGGCTTTTTATTTTGTGCAAACGCATTTTCAAAAGCAACATACAGCAAAACAGAAAATTGTTTCTTGATTTCAGCCAAGCAAAACAAAGATTCAGTAAAATAACTCTTGATTTCAGCAGATTGTTTCTTCGTTTCAGAAACATCTTACAATCAATCGATTAAAAGAAACAATAAAACAACACTTCCTTTAGTTGTTTCGGTGTTTGGCAAACTCGGTTTCGGACTGTTCGATAACGGCTTTGATGTGTGCAGACACAGCAGTCTTGTTCAAAACTCTCTTTTCACCATCAAGAACGTAGATTTCAGGCGTGTGAGATATATCTAAGCCGTATTGTTTCTCGATTTGTTCGGGATTAGCCTGCAAAACAACCCAATCGGCAGGGATTTCGGCAAGTTCTTTGCGGGTTTTCTCAATATCTCCTCCCATTTCAACCGAAAAGACTTTGATATCGTATTTATCTTTGGCTTGTTGGTAAAATTCTTTCAACTCCTGCATTCCTTTTTTGCAAGTTTCGCAGCCCGCACTCCAAAAGAAAACAACTGTATAACGGCTTTTCAAATCATACAATCGCAACATCGAGCCATCGGATGATTGAGCCATGATGTCGCAAAAAGGCTTTCCGGGAAGGAATTTTCGTATCTCTTCGATTCTTGTTTGATGAAACTCCTTTTCAACCATAGAAAGCCAAGGCGTATATTTATCATTGAGGAGTGAATCGACAATTTGGACATATAATTGCTCATTAAACGAAAAAGGAAGTCGCGGAAGTTTGCTCAAATATAGCTCGATTATATAATTGGAATAAAGTTCACCATTTCTGCTGTTTGCTAAATCGACAAAGCTTTTGAAGGCTGAAAAAACCGAATCGGCATTCTGCATCGTTATTTGATCGATATAGGTTTGGAATTTCTTATAAAAATATGGCGTTCCTATGATTCGCTCATCCGAAAAATCGAAAGAATCCCAATAATGCGTACGATAAAGGTAAGCATATTCCAATCCGGTTTCTTTTTTCACCTCTCCCCTTGCGTCAAAGTACTTTGCAGGCATCTGAGGTGGAGTTACTGCTTTAACCAATACGCTCATTATATTTTCGGGATAGTTTTTGTAGAAATCATTTTGATATTTCTCGAATTTCAATTTTGCTTGGCTTGTAACCTTTTGAAGAGTGTCTTTGGATTCTGGGTGATTTTTCATTCCCTGATTGCATTGGTAAAGCGTCAAACGATATTCCTTGTTCATCTTTTGGTATTCCAAATATCTGTCGTTTTCAATGCTTCCCTTTACTTCATAGAATCCATCGGGGAATATCGTTATCTCAAACTTCGATTCTTTATCCAAAACAAAACTAAACATATCTTCCTTTGCCGAAGAGACTACAACAATTCCCTGACGATAGTTTCCCTTGAGTTCAAAACTGCCATCGTTTTTCATTTTCAGGCTATCCAACAAAAGATTCGTCCTTTCGCCAAACGCCCCTCGAACATAAATCGTGCTATCTGCAAAGTCATGGATCCACAACTTAACTTCATAATCTTTATGTTGAGAATAAGCAAAAACAGAAACAAAAGAAAAAATTACAAAGCATACAAAAATGCGTAAAAAATAAAGATTTGTTTTCATTAGATTAAAGTTTCAATTTTCCACTATCCAATAACTCCATTATCTTTGCAATATTGTCGGCCTGTATATTTTTAGCTACAATCACATTGTTTCGATCCAAGATATAGATTATAGGAGTCTTTATAACATCAAAATAATCTCTCCAATCGTAATTTGCAACAAGACCGTTTACATTAACCCATTGCAATTTCTTTTCTTCAATAAATTTTGTCCAATGTGCAGTATCGCTTTCAGTATTCACAGCCATAACCTCGAGATTGTAAACATCCTTGTAGTCTTCGTAGAATTTGTGATACTTAGGTATCTCTGTGCTGCAATGACCGCAATCAGGAGACCAGAAAATCAAAATTTTGTATTTCTTATCCATTGAATTCAAATCATGCCATTGCTA
>DEPP01000116.1:63819-82431 GCA_002358835.1 Bacteroidales bacterium UBA3389 | reverse complement strand
TTGCTCATTCGCATCGGGACATGCAAGATTCGGCACCTGCTTTCCAATCAAGAGTTTCTCCCATTTCTCAGCTCGCAACACTTCTGTTTCGATTGCAGACGGTGTCAGCCACTCCGCTTTACCTGTTTTGTAGTATCGCTTTATCATTTCCACATATACTCTGTCGTGTCCCATAATAGGACTTTGTAAATAACGCTCTGTGATATTGTGAATCAAATAACGAGTCATCGCTTTTGAACCTTTGGCTTTCTCTATCAACATATCGGCATAAACCAATAGGCTATCCGCATTTTCATATTTCATGACTTCGTTCCAGAAATACTCATAAGAACGATTAAAAACACTAGCAGGTGTTCTCAAAAGCCCACTACAAGACAAGTCTATATTATCAAAAAAATGCTGTTTGTAGTAATACCAACGACGATTGCTCCATTCAAGGCTGTCGGGGTTGCCATTTTCATCATTGTAAACAGGCATTTCCGGAATTGTTACCGCTTTGGTTGCTATCAAAACTTTAGATAAAAGATGTTCAGGATACTTTTCAATAAAACGATTCTTCAGACTGTCGCCTATATGTTGCAATTCTCTGTTTCGTTTATTGAATTCTTCGGGCGTAAGTTTGGATTTCTCTTTCATAAGTGCAGATACAGAATCGTTCAACGGCTTGTTTGCCAACATATATTCATAATATATTTTAGCTGTTTCAGAACCCTTAACTTTCATATTGTAAGTCCAATCACTGTCTTCTGTTTTCAAAGAAAATTCTTGTTCATCGTCTATCATCAATTCGCAGAACTTGCCTTTTGTTGTGCTGAAAAAATAGATTCCACTCTCCAATCTGCCATCTTTTTTCTTGAATACAAACTTGCCTTTCTTATTCCAAGCAGTATCGATTGCATAAGTCTTATCACGATAATAATGTCCCAATATCAGGCAACTGTCTTTGCAATCTTTGATTTCAAGTTTGATTTCATACTGAGCAAAAAGTGTTTGCACAGAACAAAGTGCGATTATCAATAAAATAAAGAGTCTGTTTTTCATTTTCTTTTTGTTTTTGACTATTCCTAAACTTTGCAAAGTTAATACTTTGGCACAATATATAGACAGCGAAAAGAGCGAAAATGTAAACAAAGAAGCGAAATATTTTTCTACCTTTGCAAAAAAAAGAATACTTGTATGAGAACTTCGATTGATGATTTCAGAGAATTGGTTGCCCAAGTCGGTGAGATAGATGAGATAATGATAGATGTCGAAAAGGCAGAAGGAATATATGTTTGGGATACTTCGGGCAGGCGTTATATGGATATGCTTAGCGGAATATGCGTTGGAAACATAGGACATAGGAATCCGAAAGTGGTCAATGCTGTGAAAGAACAATTGGATAAATATATGCATGTGATGGTTTATGGAGAGTTCATCCAAAGTCCTCAATACAGATATATGAAACGCTTAAAGGAATTCTTACCTAAAAGCCTTTCACAAATCTTTTATGTAAATTCCGGTTCGGAATCAATAGAAGGAGCATTGAAAGCAGCAAAACTTTTCACACAACGAAGCGAAGTGATTTCGTGTTGCGGTTCCTATCACGGCTCTACAATAGGCGCTGTTTCGATGCTTTCTGATGAAATCTTCACTCGCAAATTCAGACCACTGATTCCTGATTGCAACAAGATAGAATACAACAATTTTGACGACATACAAAAAATCACGCAACGCACAGCTTGTTTGGTGCTTGAGCCTGTGGCAATCGGTCAAGGGGTTCGCCTTCCGAAAGAAGGCTGGTTGCAAGCTGTCAGAAAAAGATGCGATGAAGTTGGTGCGGTTCTTATTTTCGATGAAATACAAACAGGATTCGGAAGAACGGGTAAGCTGTTTGCTTTCGAGAACTTTGAAGGCGTTTATCCGGATATTCTTTGCATTGCCAAAGGTATGGGAGGCGGAATGCCGATTGGGGCATTTGTTGGTAGAAATGATATAATGATGAGTCTGAATAACCATCACCCTTTGATCGGTCATGCTTCCACATTCGGCGGACACCCTGTCAGTTGCATTGCTGCCCTTGCCACGCTCGATTGTATAGTGGAAGAAAATCTTATGGACAAGGTTGAGAGCAAGGGAAAGAGGTATCGTCAGGAGTTAAAGCACCCTTTGATTAAAGAAGTCAGAGGAATAGGTTTGTTTAACTGTATTGACATCGATCAAAGGCTTGATTGGACAGAGGTTTTGAAGGCTTGCTTTGCCGAAGGTTTGATTACGGGAACGCATCTTTTTAATACGCATTGTCTGAGTCTGAAACCTGCCTTGATTATTTCCGATGAGCAAATAACGGAAAGCATAGAAAAATTCAAGAGAGCTTTAGACAGATTATAGCTTTCAAGACTCATAAAATCGGATTCAAGATTCATTTTTTTAATTCTTGATTTCAGAGAAATGAATCTTTGTTTCAGAAAATTGTTTCTTGATTTCGCTCGACTGATTCTTGATTTCAAAAAAATAAAACGCCGAACAAATTTTATGATTATTTGTTCGGCGTTTTTGTTTTGTTATTTTGCTTGATTATTTCTTCTTTCCTTGATTAGCGACTTCTTCCATCAATTTTTTCAAAGTAGCTTCATCGGCAAGGAAACGGTCTTGTTTCAAAGTCAAATCGTCATTCAACTCAAACAAATAAGGAATACCTGTAGGGATATTGAATTCGATTATCTCTTCATTAGTCATTTGTTTCAATGTCTTAACGATTCCGCGAAGTGAGTTACCATGTGCAACTACCAAAACCGTATCGTGAGTTTCAAATGCTTTCAAAATATTGTTTGTATAAAAAGGCATAAGGCGGTTTATGCAGTCTTGCAAACTCTCTGTCAAAGGAAGTTCGTTTCTATCAACAGCAGCATAACGTTCATCTGTGTATGGAGAGCGTTCATCAGCAGGAGCTAATGCAGGAGCTTGCACATCGAAACTTCTTCTCCACAATTTAACTTGAGCTTCTCCGAATTTCTCTGTTGCTTCCGCTTTATTCTTGCCTTGAAGGTCGCCATAAGATTTCTCATTCAAACGCCAGCTCTTCTCAACAGGCAAATAATCCATATCCATTGCGTCAAGAATATTGTTAAGCGTCTTTATAGCTCTCTTCAAATAAGAAGTGAAACAAACCTCTGGCTTAAGTCCTTCTTCCTTTATTGTTTTTCCTGCCTTTAATGCCTCTTCGATTCCTTGCTCTGTTAAATCTACATCAGTCCAACCTGTAAACAAGTTCTTCAAGTTCCATTCACTTTGTCCGTGTCTTACCAAAATAAGTTTTTTCATTTGCTTTAATGTTTTTGTATTACTATTTCTTTTTATCTTCTTTTAATTTCAAACTCGCAATATCTACAATCTTACCCGTTTTGTTCATAAACGCTAAAACCAAAAACAAGATTCCAGCGACTATAAACGGCAAACTGAGTATCTGTCCCATATTTAACACCATCGATGCTTCCCATGCTTCTTGCACTTCTTTCCAATGTTCGATTATCAAGCGAGATGTGAAAACCATTATCAAAAATCCACCGAACAGAACTCCGTTTTTAGGTTTTCTTTGTTTGAAAAGGTAGTACGCAATCAAAATAACAAAACACAGAAAATAAGCACCGGCTTCATACAATTGAGTAGGATGTTTCGGAATCATCTCTCCGTTTTGTGCAAATACAAATCCCCAATTGCTTTTTGTTGCAACCCCATAAATTTCACTGTTTGCTAGATTTCCCAATCGAATAAACATCCCCGCCAAAGCTACAATGATTACCAATCTATCCAAAACCCAAAGCATCGGAAGTTTGGTTTTGCGAGAATAAAGCCAGACTGCCAATAATATTCCTATTGCTCCTCCATGCGAAGCAAGACCTTGATAACCTATAAACCGCCAACCATCATCTGTTATTTTGACTGGCAAAAACATTTCTATCGGATTGGAAAGATAATACGAAGCTTCATAGAACAGACAGTGGCCAAGCCTTGCCCCTATCAGCACTCCAAGAAACACATAAAAAGCAAGGGTATCAAGATAGTTGGTTGGTACTTTCTCTTTTTCAAAAACGACTTTATTCAGTATTACATATCCTGCTATGAATGCAGTAACGAACAAAAGGCTGTACCATCTCAGTTCCAAGGAACCTATTGAAAAAGCCACAGGATCCATATTCCAAATTACTGTTGCCAAATTCATTTTCGTATCTTATTGAAATCGTTTGCAAAGTTAGTAATTCTAATTCAAATAACGCATAATTTGTTTTCCTATATCTGCGCTTTATTTGTTTTCAAACAAAAAAAGAGATACCCTTTGCGAGTATCTCTTCGATTTTATCTTTATTAGGCTTAGAATTTTTTCTCTTTGATTCTTGCCTTTTTACCGGTCAAGGCTCTCAAATAGAAGATTCTTGCTCTACGAACAACACCACGCTTGTTCACAACAATCTTTTCGATAAATGGAGATGCGAAAGGGAATATTCTTTCTACACCTACACCACCTGACATTTTTCTTACTGTGAACGTTTCTGTCATTCCGCTTCCTGAACGTTGAATTACAACTCCTTGGAATGTTTGTGGACGTTCTTTATTTCCTTCTTTAATTTTATATGTTACAGAAATAGTATCTCCTGCTTTGAATTCAGGAAATTCTTGCATAGTTGTCAAACTATCAACATACTGCATCAATTCTGGTTTACTCATACTCTATGTCTCCTTTCCTAATTTTAATATTATCGACTACTTCTTCACTTGATTAACAACAGCCTTGAACGCTTCAGGATGGTTCATAGCCAAGTCTGCTAAGACTTTTCTGTTTAATGCTATGTTGTTCTTGTGAAGCAAACCTATGAACACAGAATACGATACATCGTTCAAACGACATGCAGCATTGATTCTGTTTATCCACAATGCTCTAAACTCTCTCTTTTTGTTTTTTCTGTCTCTGTAAGCGTATGTTTGACCTTTTTCCCATTTGTTTTTAGCTACGGTCCATACGTTTTTACCTCTGCCCCAATAACCTTTGGTGCGATTCAAAATCTTTTTACGTCTTGCTCTTGACGCTACTGCATTTACTGCTCTTGGCATAATTTTAATTTTTTTTCGTATCAGCGGTCTCTTTTCTTATTTGAGACTCTTGTTTGGCTGAATACAATGGTTAACAATTACCTTTAACTTTTTCTTTTTTTTACAGAATCTCTTAAATCATTTCTCTGATTGTTCTCTCATCAGCATTGCTCAACACACATGTTGAAGCCAATATTCTCTTTCTTTTGATTGACTTCTTTGTAAGAATGTGACTGTGGTAAGCATGCTTACGTTTGATTCTGCCTGAACCTGTTACTGCAAAACGCTTCTTTGCAGCTGATTTGGTTTTCATCTTTGGCATTTTCGTCCTTTCTAATTTGTTTATACTATTATTAACTATATCGCGATTTTTCTTCGCTTCAATTTTTTCTTTCTTGATTTCGCTTCAACGATTCTTTGTTTCGTCGCAACAAATCTTTGTTTTATTTTTTAGGAGCAATGATCATTATCATTCTTTTGCCTTCCAACTTCGGCATTTGCTCAGGTTTGCCATATTCCAACAAAGCTTCTGCAAATTTTAACAACTGAGTTTCCCCCTGCTCCTTGTAAACAATCGTTCTTCCCTTAAAGAAAACATCAACTCTCACCTTATTGCCATCTTGCAAAAAACGTATTGCATGCTTCAACTTGAAATTGAAATCGTGCTCATCTGTTTGCGGTCCGAGACGTATTTCTTTCACTACAATCTTTGCCGATTTGGCTTTTATCTCTTTTTGTTTCTTCTTTTGCTCGTACAACAATTTCTGATAGTCAACCAACTTACAAACCGGCGGGTTTGCGTTCGGTGATATTTCAACCAAGTCGAGCTCGGCTTCTTCAGCCATTTTCAAAGCCTCTCTCAAAGAATAGATTCCTGTTTCTACACCTTCTCCCACTACTCTCACAGTAGGGGCTTCTATTCTTTCATTTATTCTATGTTGTTCTACCTTTTTCTGAGGTCCTCTGCCTCTAAAAGTTTGCTGTGGTGTTGCTATGATGCTTTCCTCCTATAATTTGTTAATACTATATTTTGTTTACTTCAATTCTTCTTTAACCATTGAGTTTACCAAATCGGCAAACGCCTCAATTTTCATTGCTCCCAAGTCTCCCTCTGTATGTTTACGAACAGAAACTAAGCCTTCTCCTTCTTCTTTTTCTCCAACTATCAACATGAAAGGAATCTTTGCCATTTCGGCATCGCGAATCTTCTTTCCGGTCTTTTCATTTCTGTTGTCAATACTTCCTCTCAAATCTAACTCTTCCAATTTCGCAAGAACATTCTTTGCATATTCTTCATACTTTTCTGAGATCGGTAAGATGATGAATTGTTCAGGTGTAAGCCATAGAGGGAATTTTCCTGCAGTATGCTCAATCAACACAGCAACAAAACGTTCCATCGAACCAAATGGAGCACGGTGAATCATGATTGGGCGATGCTTTTGGTTATCTGCCCCTGTGTATTCAAGGTCAAAGCGTTCCGGAAGATTGTAATCAACTTGTATTGTTCCAAGTTGCCATTTTCTTCCAAGTGCATCTTTAACCATGAAGTCCAACTTTGGACCATAAAACGCTGCTTCTCCTATTTCGCTTACAGTATTCAATCCACGCTCTGCCGATGCTTCGATAATTGCTCTCTCTGCTTTATCCCAAACATCATCACTTCCTATATACTTTTCGGTATTTGAAGGATCTCTCAATGAAATCTGTGCTGTAAAATTATCAAACTTCAATGTCTTGAATATATACAAAACAATGTCAATCACTTTACAGAATTCATCCTTCAATTGCTCAGGAGTACAGAAAATATGTGCGTCATCTTGTGTAAAAGACCTTACACGAGTCAATCCGTGCAACTCTCCCGACTGCTCATATCTGTAAACAGTTCCAAATTCAGCCAATCTGACAGGAAGATCCTTGTATGAATGAGGTTTAGACTTGTATATCTCAACATGATGAGGACAATTCATCGGTTTCAACATATATTCCTCACCCTCAAACGGAGTTGTGATTGTACGGAATGAGTCTTGACCATACTTTTGGTAGTGTCCCGATGTCTTATACAAATGAACATCTCCTATATGTGGAGTAATCACTTGTTGGTATCCGTATTTCTTTTGTACCTTTCTAAGGAATGATTCTAATCTTAGGCGTAATTCCGTTCCCTTTGGCAACCATAGAGGTAATCCTTGCCCAACACTTTGAGAGAAAGTAAACAATTCCAACTCCTTTCCAAGCTTTCTGTGGTCGCGTTTCTTCGCTTCCTCCAACATAAGCAGGTATTCGTCAAGTTCTTTCTTCTTTGGGAAAGTAATGGCGTACAATCTTGTCAATTGCTTTCTCTTTTCATCACCTCTCCAATAAGCACCTGCAAGCGACAAAACCTTGATTGCCTTTATCGGGCTAAAATCCACCAAGTGCGGTCCACGACACAAATCTACGAAATCACCACTTTCATAGAATGTTATCGTACCGTCTTCCAAATCGTTTATCAATTCAACTTTGTATACCTCGCCTTTAGCTTCAAACCACTTCAATGCCTCAGCCTTAGACACTTCTTTTCTGACCAAAGACACAGAACGCTTAACGATTTCCGCCATTTTGGATTCTATCTTTGAGAAATCCTCGCTCGAAAGCACCTTATCACCAAAGTCGATATCGTAATAGAACCCGTTTTCTATTGCAGGTCCTATTCCGAATTTTGCATTCGGATATAATTCTAAAACAGCTGCTGCAAGCAAATGGGCAGAAGAATGCCAAAATGTTTGTTTTCCCTCTGCATCATTCCAAGTATATAATTTCAAAGCACAATCTTGGGTTATCGTTCTGCTTAATTCTACGACATTTCCATCGATTGAAGCGCACAAAACGTTCCTTGCAAGACCTTCACTTATACTTTTTGCAACGTCCAAAGGAGTTATATTTCCTTCAAATTGCTTTACAGAACCATCTGGTAATGTTATGTTTATCATATATCCTCTTTATTAAATCTCTTTTCTGCACTACATTCCACCGCACAAAAAATCCGTGCAAAGGTACAACTTTTTCTTATTTCCTAAATCAAATTTCACAAAATAATTCAAAGAAAAGTTTTTCTGAATCTTAAAAACAGAAAATTGTTTCTTGATTTCGCTCGACTGAATCTTGATTTTATTTTTCTAAAACAAAGAATCATTTTACTGAAATCAAGAAAGAATTTAGCGAAATCAAGAGTTATTTCAGCATAAAAAAGAAAGTAAAAAATGTAATTAAAGTTGTCTTATTTTCTTTTACAGAGATATTATTTTTTCTGCAAGATAATATGAAAGTTTATAATGAGATTCCCTTGTCCAACCTGCAACATGGGGAGAGAAAACAACGTCATTTCTTTCAAACATTTGCTTTAATTCATTCGGAACAGCATCTAATTCATTCGAAAACGCCTCAAATTCCAATACATCCAAGCCTGCACCCAACACTTTCCCTTCATTCATTGCTTGTAACAAGTCTTTGATTTTTACAACCTTGCCACGAGAAGTATTTATCAAATAGATAGGTTTTGCAAAACGTGAAAGAAAATCATAATCTACCATAAACTTGGTTTCTTCCGTAAGAGGGACATGCAAAGACAACACATCACAACACTTAAACAACTCTTCAAAACCACACTCTGTTGCATAATCATCCGAATACCCTTTTTTATATTTATCGTATGCCAACACCTTACAATCAAATCCGCTAAGACGCTTTGCAAAACTTCTTCCCATATTACCATAACCGATTATGCCTATCGTCTTTCCCTCTATCTCCAATCCACGATTCGCTTCCCTTTGCCACAATCCTTGTCTCACCTCTCTGTCTGCAACTATCAGCTTATCGAACAAACAAAGCAACAAACCCAAAGCATGTTCCCCCACTGCCGTTCGATTACCCTCCGGGGAATTTAAGCAAACTATTCCCTTGCTTTCTGCATAATCAACATCTATTGCGTCCATTCCTGCTCCTATCCTCGCAATCCAACGCAAGCGATTCGCCTTATCGATTATTTCCGAATCCAAAACCAATTTACTGCGAACAATAATCCCCTCGTAATTCTCTATATTGCTTATAACCTCTTCACGACTCCAATCCGTATGTATATCGATTACAAAACCTGCTTCGCTAAGTTTTTCTATCAAAATCGGATGTCCTTTATCAAGAATCAGAATTCTTTTCATTCTTTCCATATATGTAGTTGATAAAATCGGAATAATTGCCATTGAATATGTTCAAATCCACTTCGGAACGAATACCCGGCACATCACCTTTGTGATTATACTGCCAGAATTTCCATTTCACACTTGTCGGTTCATTACACAATTTACACAACCATAAATCGTAATCATCGAAATTTCCTTTTATGAAATTCTGATAAGTTTCCACGTTCGTATATATTATAGGTTGTTTGTCGTAATGGCGTTCCAATGTCCTCAAACAATTGTAGATCTCACTTATAACTTTACTTTTGGTCTCTGCACTATACTTATTACCACCATAAAGCTCGACATCCAAAACAGGAGGCAGGTCTTCCTCTGTCAATTCCACACGATTGATGAAATTATACGCCTGTTCCTTACCTTCTTTGTTGAATCTGAAAAAGTGATATGCCCCAACGATTATATTATTTGCTTTTGCCTCTTTCCAATTCTTTGTAAAACGTTTATCAACGAAGTTTTCACCTTCGGTAGCCTTGATAAAAGCAAAATAAACCTTAGAATCATAAACCTCTTTCCAATCAATATTTCCCTGATGCGAAGACACATCGATGCCGGTTACAGGGTAACGATAATAATCTATCTTTACTCCGGGACAAGCGTAGTATTTACGGTAATAATCTAAGCCATAAGAGTAAACAAAATAGCCAACTGCCAAAAGCAAAAGGCAAACGACAGACCAAATAACAAACTTCCGTCTTCTCTTAGCCTGTTTTCTGCTATTTGCCATTGATAATAAATCCTTCTATTGATTGAATAGATGCAGAAAACTTGGTTTGACCATTTTCTTTTCCACCTACAAAGACATATAACGAATCTTTGCCGATTGCAAATTGAGATTCATCAAAATCTTTTTTGGATAAGGCATCTGCTTTTGTAGAAAACAATAGTTTGAATTCATCAAAATTTGCTTCATCTATTGGAAATACTTCTGCAAAACTCAAAGCCTTATCATCCGTTTTCTTATATGTTACTCCAAAATAAGACTTGCGAATTTCCTCTCCAACAAATTTTACTTTCTCTTCCATCAAGCAACTGATAAGACCTGCTTTCGAATTAACAAAAACCGTTCTTATGTTAAGCTGATGATAAACACTGTCATTCTTTCCTTTTTCTTTGGCCTCTGCAACAAAGTTTTTGAAATACGAATTGGAGATTTCGTAAATCAATTTGGTTGAAAATCCTGCCGTTTTGCTTTTAACAACAGGGCAAAGCAAGTTTACCTTAATTCCGTTTATGGTATCATTAACTCGAAATCCGCTAATAGACATATCATTCAGCAAATACTCTGGTTTTTCTTCTGTAATTTCTACTTGTTTTGTTGTAAATCGTGAATCGGTTTTTGCTTTTTGGTCTTTTTTTCCGCAAGAAACCACGCAAAAAACCAACACTAATGAAAATAATCCTAATAATAAATTCGTTTTTTTCATACTTTAGAATGTTAAATTAGCAAACAGACGGCAAAGTTACATCTTTTTCGGAGAAAAAAAACTTGATTCAAGAAAAGAAATCTTATCTTTGCCACAAAATATGCAGTAAAAGCAAAAGCAATATGAATATACAATTTTTGGGAGCTGCCAAAGAAGTAACCGGAAGCAAACATTTGATAACTACTCCTAAGGGTAAAAAAATCCTTTTGGACTGCGGAATGTATCAAGGTAAAGGATTGGAAACAGATAGCTTGAATAGAGAATTGGGATTTGAGCCAAGCGAAATCGATTATCTCATTTTGTCTCATCCGCACATTGATCACTCGGGATTAATTCCGTATATAGTAAAAAATGGCTTTAATGGAACGATTTATTCCACACCTGCAACACGTGACCTCTGTGCAATAATGCTACAAGACTCGGCAAACATTCAAGAATTCGATACAAAGACCTTTAACAAAAAAAGAGCCAAACAAGGGCTTCCTCCTGTTGAGCCGATATATACAGTAAGTGATGCAAGAGATGCAATGAACTGTTTTGTTTCTGTTCCATACGGCAAGACTTTCTTTTTAGATGAGGAAACATCTATACGATTTACCGACAACGGTCATATTCTCGGTAGTGCAACTGTTGTTTTAAGCATAAAGAAAGAAGACAATAGCGTAGTCAAAATAGGATTTAGCGGAGATGTCGGAAGATACACAAAACGCATCCTAAGAGTCCCTCAAAAATTCGAGCAAGTGGATTACATGATAATGGAAAGCACCTATGGAGATCGCGAACATAGTGATGTGGATAGAAGCGAACAAGAATTATTGCGAGCTGTTATCGATACATGTTGCAAGAAGAAAGGAAAACTTCTTATTCCGTCTTTTGCAATCGGCAGAGCTCAAGAAATAATTTATGCACTCAACCGACTTTGGGAGAAGAAACTACTTCCTCAAATCGAGGTTTATGTCGATAGTCCGCTAAGTATGAGTGCTACAAACATAATGCGATTGCACGAAGAATGCTTTAACGACAATATAAAGGAGTTTATGAAAGAGGATCCTGATCCTTTCGGATTTGAAAAGCTACATTATGTTCGTTCAACCGCCGAATCAAAGCAACTGAACTACACTCGAATTCCTTGCATCATCATTTCAGCGAGCGGTATGATGGAAGCAGGAAGAATCAAACACCATATTTCAAACAACATCGAAAACAATCGTACAACCATATTAAGCGTTGGTTATTGTGCACCTACGACTTTGGGAGCTAAAATCCTAAGAGGTGATCAGTATGTTTCGATTTTCGGCATCAGGCACAAAGTTAATGCCGAGATAAGGAGGATTGACGCTTATTCTGCACACGCCGACAAAAACGAATTGCTACGTTACCTATCTTGCCAAGACAAATCAAAAATCCAAAAACTGATTTTAGTCCACGGAGAAGAAGAAACACAAAACAATCTCGCACAGACATTGCAAGAAAACGGCTACAAAAACGTCTATATCCCTGAAAAAGGAGCAGTATTGGAGATATGAGAAAATTGTTATCGCACTTGGACATAAAGCTTTCTTTGTTTCTGATTTTTCTTCTTTGCTTCCAACAAGGGCAATCACAAACTTACGATAAGGAATCGGACAACCAAATAGGTGATACAGCGATTAATTTTTCCTATGTTGCAAACGGAGAAATCAGGACCTTATATGAGCTTATTGAAGAGAAAAAAACAAACGTACTTGTTCTGTTTCACTCTCCCGAGTGCGAGGTTTGTGCAAAGACAAAAAAGAAGTTAGCAAAAAGTAAGCAGATAAAAAAACTCCAAAACGAAGGAAAGCTGACTGTGCTTGCAATAGCCGTTGAAACAAATCAAGAAACGTGGAAAAGCAATTGCAAGAATTTGCCTATCGAATGGGTGAATGCATATTGCCAAGAATGCGAACCAATAACCAAAAGCTACATCTGGACAGTTCCAACCTTGTTTTTGATAGGAAAAGATTTAAGAGTAATAGACAGAGAATTTGAACACCATGAAAAGAATCACTATAATTAACGGACCAAACCTCAATCTGTTGGGCAAAAGAGAAGTTTCGGTATATGGAAACGAAAGTTTTGAAGACTTTTTTGAAAACTTAAAGAAATTATACCCCGAGGTTGAGCTAAAATATCTTCAAAGCAATGTAGAGGGAACAATTATTGATTTTCTACAACAAGAAAACGGAAAAGACGGTATTGTTCTTAACGCAGCAGGTTACACACACACTTCGGTATCTATTGCAGACGCTGTAAGGGCTATTGATTCCCCTGTTGTGGAAGTACACATCAGCAATATATTTGCAAGAGAGGAGTTTCGCCATACGTCTTTGATTGCACCACATTGCAAAGGCAGCATAATAGGACTTGGATTGAATGGCTACAAACTTGCAATCGATGCTCTCTTAGCCTTATAATAATCCCCTACTCCAGCTCTTTATCCTCACCAAGTCGAGAAAGCAAATCCTCTATATTTACCTCGACATCTTTTATCTTTGTTTTACAAAATTCAATCAAAGATTCAGCACGACGAAGCTTTGTTTCCAATTCGTCAATCTTTGTTTCGCTATCCTCTAAGCTGTTTACAATTTCTTTTAACTCAGAAAAAGCCTCCTCGTATGTCATTTCCTTACTTTGTTCTTCCATATCATCAAATTTATTTAAGTTTTGAAACTATTTCTCCGTCAGAAAATCTTGTTACAATCTCGTCTCCGGATTTCAAATCCTTTACCGAAGACACTAAAACGCCATTCAAATAAGTCATCGAGTAGCCTTTTTGCAACAAAAGCGAAGGATCAAGCAGTCGAATATATCTTTCAATCATCTGCAATCGTTCTTTCTCCGACAAAATTCTGTTTTCAATCTTATGTTTCAAACTTTCCGAAAGCATTTTCACTCTTTCGCTATTGGTATTCAAAATACTATCGGCATTACTTTTTAATTGCTTCGACAGATTCAACACTTCCAAATAAGCATTATTGAATCCGGAAAAAAGAAAATCTGCAAGGTCTGTCGGAGTTATGAAGTTACGCCACGCAATCTGCTCTGCAACGGTTTGATTGCTTGCATGCCCTATGCCGGTCAGCACAGGAAGTTTACAAAGAGCCACTGCCCGACAAAGATTATAGTGATTGTAACAATTTAATCCCACATCACCGCCACCACCTCTTATTATAAGAACTGCATCAAAGCAATCAGCCACATCATTTATCCTATCCAAAGCTTCGGATATTGAATTTATTGCTCCATCTCCTTGCAACAAAGATGGGAAAAGGTGAGTGAAGATAGCAAAACGAGAGGAGTGCTTCCGGACTATTTGCATAAAGTCATTGTATCCCTTACTGCTACCGACTGAAACAATGGCAAAACGTTTGGGAACGGCAGGTAACGAAAGCGAACTGTTCAAAGAATAAATTCCTTCGGCTTTAAGTCGCTCAATACACAGCATCCGTTGCTTTTCCATTTCGCCTAAGGTGAACGAAGTATCAATATCAATTATCCTAAGGCTCAATCCGTAGAACTCATCGAAGAGAATACTTGCTCGAAACAAGATTGTAATCCCGTCTGTCAAATCCGAAAGACCGCAAGACCGAAACTTATCTCTTATCCTCTTGAAATCGGCACTCCAAATCACAGCACGCATCTGAGCGACAATCACATCATCTTGCTTTTCTATCAAATCGGGAAAAGCATGTCCGCTGTACGGATAATGATTCAGTTTTATCATCTCCGCTTTCACCCAAAAAGAAGAACCGTAGCGAGCATTCAGCGTACGTTTCACGCTTGAGGCAACCTCTTTCAAAGAAAAGACCTTTTCGTTTATCATTTGACAACAACAAAAAAAAGAGGGAGAGACGATAAGCAAATCTCCCCCTCGGCATACAAACTATAAAAAAGCCCAATCCGCCCGTCCCAAGACGGAATTGAGAAAACTATAGTTTCAAAACTTATTCTGAAATTTGCTTCAACACTCTTGCAGTGAACTCTTTTTCGATTGCTTCAGCCTTATCGACAATCGCTTGTCCCTTTGCAATGATGTCCTTAACAAATTCCTTATCTGTCAAACTTGCACAGTTGATCTGCATATTCATGAAAGCACCTATGCAGGCAGCTCTTGCACACAAGATACCAACGGCAGCATCTGTTACAGAGTTAGGGTTACCTATTTCAACCATCTTTTGACATACTTCAAACACTTCAAAAGATTTGCAAAGCGTTCTGTAAGGCACTTCGATAGCATACTTGGTTGCCGCTTGGATTGCTTCTGTACGTTTAGCCTTATCTTCATCGGTTTTCTTAGGTAAGCCGAACGCTTCCATGATTAGGTTGAAAGAATTTGTATCCTCGTCAACCAAGAAAAGCAACTCGTCTTTTATCGCCTGACCTTTTTCAGCCACAACAGAGAATTCCTCCCAGCGTTCGTCCCAACCTGCTTTGTGAGAAGACAAGTTTGCAACCATAGTACCGAGAGCAGCACCCAAAGCACCCATGTAAGCAGAAATACTTCCACCTCCCGGAGCCGGACTTTCAGAAGCTGTTTCGTTAGCGAAAGCAGTGCAAGTCATATCCACCAACTTCTTCTTTGAATTGTCTTCAATCATGTATTCGATTATCTTCTCTTGAGGATTGAACGGCTTAAGGTCATCTAAGCCCATCGATTTAACGGCTATCTTTATCAATTCGGCTTCATCGACTCCCAAAGAGCGTTGTTGTTTTGCCAAATAGTACTTTCCTGCATCTATAAGCGTCTTTTTAGGAACCAAACCCACGATTTCCACGCCCGTAACTCTCACTCCTCTTGCCGCAGCCTTTGCACAAACTTCATCAAAGCAAACATGAAGTGGAGCAACCTTCGCATCGGTGATATTCATCGAAACTTGAGCAATTCCATACTCCTCTATAAACCAACCGATCGCCTTTGTACCTTTCAAAGTGCCCGGAATCATGATCGGATTTCCGTTCTCATCTTTCATAGGCTTGCCGTTAGGCTTTCCACCCTCTCTTTGCGGACGACCTTTCTCACGCACATCGAACGCAATCGCATTTGCACGACGAGTAGAAGTTGTGTTAAGGTTGTAGTTCACCGCCAAAAGGAAATCTCTCGCACCAACAGCAGTCGCACCACTCTTTGCAACGCTTTCATTCCAAGCCGCAGGACCGAAACATGGCTTCCAATCTTCGCTAACCACCCTTGCACTCAATCCTTCATACTCTCCCTTACGACAAGACGCCAAGTTTCTTCTTTCAGGCACGAATGCAGCTGACTCATAGCAATATACAGGGATTTGCAACTCCGTTCCGATTCTCTTACCCAAAGCACGAGCATATTCAACCACCTCTTCCATAGTGATATTAGCCACAGGAATCAACGGACACACGTCAGTAGCACCGAAACGTGGGTGATCGCCATGATGATTTCTCATATCGATAAGCTCTTGAGCCTTTGCAACCAAACGAAACGCCGCTTCACAAACGTTTTCAGGCTCTCCGACAAAAGTAATCACCGTTCTGTTTGTAGTAGCACCCGGATCGACGTCCAAAAGCTTTACACCATCAACTTTTTCCACCTCTGCGACAACCTGATTTATTATATTCATATCTCTACCTTCCGAGATATTAGGCACGCATTCTATTAGTCTTTTCATATTCTTTGCTTTTAATAATTTCAAAATTCGTTTTGCAAAGGTCGGAAAAAAACACAGAACAGCAAAATTTATTCGCAAACATTTGCAATCGGAACGCAGGATTTTTGAAAGACCACAAGACAACAAGTCAACGAGACTATAAGAATTTAAGACTGCGAAACAACGAGACAACAAGACAAGGGTTTGACTTGTAGTCTTGCAGTCTCGTAGTCTTTCGGTCTTTCAAAAACTCATTGTCTTGTTGTCTCGTTGACTTGTTGACTTTTAACATTCTTCTTTCAAACTTTTAAGTTTTCTTAACGTGAGAATTCGCGAATTTGTCGGCAGGTGAGCAATTGCCGTCAAGGATGCGATTTATTGGGAGTTAAGTAAAAAGTTGAAAGACAAAGGATTAAAGATTTTTGTCCTGATTTTGGACATTTTAGACGCCGTTTCGGCGAATTCAGACGGCGTTTGAGAGATTTCAAACGGCGTTCAAAATTTTTCAAACGGCGTCCGGAGAAATTCAAACGCCGTTTCAATTTTCAAAAACCCTATTTCCGCCCTCTCGAACGCCGTTTCGGAGTTTTCAAACGAGATTTCAGCCCAAAAACACGCGACTTAAAGAATGTTAAATTTAATGTTAAGATTTCATAACGTCTCCGCGTATCTCACGAATCTGCACGGAAATTTCTCTCGCAAAGACGCAAAGCTCGCAAAAGAGGCTCCACGAATCTCACGTATCGACACGTATCTTTATTTCATCTTTCAGGCAATCCGTTGTCTGTTGTCCGTAGTCCGTTGTCAAGTTAAAAAAGATTCGTGTAAATTCGCGTGATTCGTGGAACTTACTTTGCGTTTTTGCGACCTTTGCGAGAGAAAAAATACTCGTGATTCGCGTGATACGTGGAAAAGGAAAGAGAAAATTTTGTCGGTATATGATTTTTTCCTAACTTTGCAAGCTAAACATAAAACGAAGTGGAAGAAAAACTATACGACGTATTCATAAGCTATTCCAGCAAAGACCAAAAATTGGTCGAAGCTATGTGTCATTATCTCGAAGAGAGAAATTTGCGATGCTTTGTTGCATATCGCGATATTCCTAAGGGAAAAGATTGGGGACCCTTTATAGAAAAGGGAATCGAAGACTCGAAAGTTTTGGTGTACGTTCACACAGAAGCAAGCAACATGTCCGAAGAGACAACCCGCGAGATAAACCTTGCATTCGAAGAGGGCTGTGTTGTAATCCCTTTCAGAGTGAGTGCAATCAAGTATGGAGAAGGTAAAAGATACCGTTTGAATAATTTGAATTGGCTTGACGCATTTCCGGGAAACCCCGAAAATTATTTCGGAGACCTTTTCGATATTCTGAAAGTTAATTTCCCTCAACGCATACAGCAAAAAGAAGATGAGCAAGCACGTTTGGACGCCGAGAAAGCAGAAGCCGAACGCATAGCACGAGAGAAAGCCGAAGCCGAAGAAAGACGCAGAGAAGCCGAACAAAGAGAAGAAGAAGTCGAACAAAGAGAAGAAGAAGCCGAACTCCGAAAGGCAAAACGCAAAGCTTGGTGGCAAAGACATAAAAGCAAGTTTGCAATTGCGTTGGCAGTGATTGCACTTTCTGTAACAGGACTTTTGATTTATCTTAATTGGGATTACTCTCTTAAAACCCTCACGGGACATTCCAATCCCGTCGAATCCGTTTGTTGGAGTCCCGACGGAAACTATTTGGCAAGCGGTTCAGATGGCAATACCGTTATCATATGGGACGCAAAGAACGGTGAAAAACTCAAAACCTTGTACGGACATTACGATGGCGTTAATTCCGTTTGTTGGAGTCCCGACGGAAAATATTTGGCAAGCGGTTCAGATGACAATACCATTATTATAAGGGATGCAAAAAGCGGAGAAAAACTCAAAACCTTGGAAGGACATTCCTCTTATGTCAATTCCGTTTGTTGGAGTCCCGACGGAAAATATTTGGCAAGCGGTTCAGGAGGATGGAATGGAGATAGAGAGATTGAAGAGTTATTTATATGGGATGTAAACAGCGGTCAAAAACTCAAAACCTTGGAAGGACATTCCGATTACGTAAAATCCGTTTGTTGGAGTCCCGACGGAAAATATTTGGCAAGCGGTTCAAATGACAAAACCGTTATTATATGGGATGCAAGGAGCGGTGAAAAACTCAAAACCTTTGAAGGACATTCCTATGACGTCTATTCCGTTTGTTGGAGTCCCGAC
>DEPP01000116.1:33692-63702 GCA_002358835.1 Bacteroidales bacterium UBA3389 | reverse complement strand
TCCGTTTGTTGGAGTCCCGACGGAAAATATTTGGCAAGCGGTTCAGATGACAAAACCGTTAAGATATGGGACGCAAATAACGGAGAGTGCATTCGAACCTTGAAAGGACATTCGTCTTACTTGAATTCTGTTTGCTGGAGTCCCGACGGAAAATATTTGGCAAGCGGTTCAACGGACGATACCGTTAAAATCTGGAGCGTGGAGTAAGGATTTACAATTCGGAAAAAGGCTTAACTTTTTTTTATTTCATTTTTGATTTTTTTTCGTCCGCATTCATCGTTGTGCGGACGTTTTTTCGTTCTTTTGTTTTTTGGGCAGACCACAAGACAACGAGACTACAAGACTACAAGTCAAACCCTCGTCTCGTTGTCTCAAAGTCTTATCGTCTCGTAGTCTCAAAAGAACGAAATCAGCCTTGATTTCGTTCTTTTGTTTCTTGGTTTCGGAGATTTTGTTTAATTTTGCAGTATGACGAATTTGAGAGACAAATTATGCTATCCTGTGTTTGAGCTTATCGGTCGCACGGCTGACGAGGCGGGATTGGAGACTTACGTTGTCGGGGGCTTTGTTCGCGACAGCATAATGGGACGTGAGTGTAAGGATATCGACATTGTAACGATCGGAAGCGGCATCGAACTTGCGAAAAAGGTGAGTGAGCGTATCGGAAAGCACTCCAAAGTTTCGGTTTTCAAGAACTTCGGAACGGCAATGGTGCATTTCAAAGAGGAAGACGAGGATTGGCAGGTGGAATTCGTGGGTGCAAGAAAGGAAAGCTACTCTCACGATTCGCGAAAGCCGATTGTGGAAGACGGAACTCTTGAAGATGATCAGCTCAGACGCGACTTTACGATAAATGCAATGGCGATTTGTCTGAACAAAAGCAGATATGGGGAGCTTATCGACCCGTTTGACGGCATCGGAGACATAAAACGAAACATTATAAAGACGCCTTGCGATCCTGATATAACGTTTTCGGACGACCCGTTGAGGATGCTGCGTGCCATTCGCTTTGCTTCTCGTTTGGATTTCTCGATTCATCCCGATACATTCGAGGCTGTGAAACGTAATGCCCACAGAATAGAAATCGTTTCGATGGAGCGAAACATCGAAGAGCTCAACAAAATGATTTTGTCCGCTCATCCGTCGATGGGTTTCAGGCTTTTGGACAAATCGGGCTTGCTTTCGCTTATTTTTCCCGAGCTTTCGAACCTCAAAGGTGCTGAAGATATGAATGGGAAAACGCATAAGGATAATTTCAAACATACTTTGGAGGTTTTGGATAATGTTTCCAAGGTTTCGGATGACTTGTTTCTGCGTTGGGCTGCGATACTTCACGATATCGGAAAGCCGTTTTGCAAGCGTTTCGACAAGAAGATAGGTTTTTCATTCCACGGACACGAACTCAAAGGTGCGAAGATGGTAAAGCCGATCTTCCGTCGGTTGAAGTTACCCTTGAACGAGAAAATGAAATACGTTGAAAAATTGGTCTCGCTTCACCTTCGCCCGATCGTATTGGCTGAGGACGTGGTTACGGATTCCGCTGTGAGACGTTTGTTGTTTGATGCGGGAGACGACATAGACGATTTGATGTTGCTGTGTCAGGCTGACATCACTTCGAAAAACCTGCATAAGGTTCGCAAATACATGCAAAATTTCGAGATCGTCAAGCAAAAGATGATTATCCTTGAGGAAAAGGATCGCATAAGGAACTTTCAGCCGCCTGTAAACGGAGAAGACATCATGCAAATCTACAATCTGACTCCTTGCAGGGAGATCGGGATTCTCAAAACGATAATCAAGGACGCTGTTTTGGACGGAAAAATTCCCAATGAGAGGGAAGCGGCTTTGTCTCTCTTGTATGCGGAAGCTGAAAAGTTAGGTTTGAAACGCTGATGAGAAGAAAGAGATTGATAGTCGTTGTCGGGGCTACTGCGGTAGGAAAGACTGCGGAAAGCATTCGCATTGCCAAGTTACTGAACACTGAGATTGTGTCTGCGGATTCGAGACAATTCTATAAGGAAATGAACATCGGTGTTGCCCGTCCGAGCATAGAGGAGCTTGAAACGGTGCCTCATCATCTTATTGCCCACATTTCGGTTACGGATTCTTACAATGTGGCACGCTATGAGCAGGATGCGTTGAAATGTATAGAGGGTTTGTTCGAGCGTCATGAGGATGTGGTGCTCACAGGTGGCAGCGGATTGTTCGTAAAGGCTGTATGCGAGGGCTTGGACGAGATTCCGGATGCCGACATCGAAATAAGAAATGAATTGAACGAGCTTTTCGCAACTCAAGGCATCGAACCGCTTCAACGAGAACTGAGTGAAAAAGATCCGGAGTATTGGAAGATTGTCGATAAACAAAATCACATAAGATTGATTCGTGCCTTGGAAGTATGCAGACAAACGGGCAGAACTTTCACTTCTTATCGCAACAACCGCAAAGTTGAAAGGGATTTCGAGATTGTAAAGCTCGGTATTCGCAGAGAAAGAGAAGAACTTTTGGAAAGGATATATAAGCGTGTGGATTTGATGATCGAGCAAGGTTTGATTGAGGAAGTAAAGGGTTTAATCGAATATAGGGATTTGCAGGCTTTGAATTCGGTCGGCTATAAAGAGGTTTTCGAATATTTGGACGGCAAAACAACTTTCGAAGAGGCTGTCGAGGCAATCAAAATCAACACTCGACGCTACGCAAAGCGGCAAATGACGTGGTTTTGCAAGAATAAAGAGATACAATGGTTTAATGCAGAAGACAAAAACAAATGGGAAAATTTACTAAGATAGCTTCTACTTTTTTCTTTCTTTGTTTCGCTACAACGATTCTTGATTTCAGTAAAATGATTCTTGATTTGAGCGAACTGAATCTTGATTTCGGAAAATCGCTTCTTGCTCAGAGTGAACCGAAAGCTAATTTGATATACAACAGTTCTTTCGAAGAGCATTCGGCTTGTCCGCAAAAAATCGAGCCATACGGGCAAATGACCGAAGTAGATGCGTGGTGGCAACCTACAGGCGGCTCTTCGGATTATTATCACCCCTGCGGAGGACGCCAATGTCAGGTTCCGAAAAACAAATTGGGCTATCAGTATCCGCACAGCGGCGATGCGATGGTCGGAATCTACACTTCGAAAACCGATTACAGGGAATACATTCAGACAGAGTTGAAAGAAACACTGCAAGAGGGCGAACGATACAAGTTAAGCTTTTGGGTAAGTTTATCAGAGATGAGTTGGGGAGCCGTAGCCACTATTGGAGGTTTGTTTACTCAAGAAAGAATACAAGATAACACCAGAGAATTATTCACAAACAACGACAAGACGACTTATTCCAACGGTATAAAGCAGAAAATCTCTAAGATATTTCCTCCACAAGTCGTAAACCCGTTCGATCGTCCGCTTTTAGATACTGAAAAGTGGCAATTGATAGAGGGAGAATTCGTTGCAAAAGGCGGAGAACGCTTTCTGACTATCGGAAACTTCTATCCTGCAGAACAAAGCAATCTTTTGTATCCTTCTTATCTCAAAGAGATTCTTCCGGGGGCTTATTACTATATCGACGACGTTGAATTGTATTGCTTAACCTGCCAACCGAAACAAGAAATCGTTGAAAAGCAAATCACGATTACCAAAACCAAAGATGAGAAGCGTTATGAAGTCGGTCAGGTTATTGTGTTGGAAAATATCTTCTTTGACTTTGACAAAAGCGTTTTGTTGCCTCAGAGTTTTGTGGAGTTGAAAAAACTTACCGATATTTTGTCTGCTCACCCTGAAATGAAGATCGAACTTTCGGGACACACGGACAGCAAGGGTAAAGACAAGTATAATCAAAAGCTGAGTGAGAATCGTGCCAAGGCTGTTTACGATTATCTTATCGGAAAGGGAATCGACAAAAGCAGATTGAAGTATAAGGGTTACGGAGCGACGCAACCGATTGCCGACAACTCGACCGACGAGGGCAGAGCAAAGAACAGACGTGTGGAATTCAAGATAACATCGATGTAAAGCTATGGAGAAACAAATACATCCTTTTGTGGATAAACGGATAGAGGATTACTGCAAAGAGCATACAAGCAAGGAAAGCGAGGCTCTAAGATATATCGACAGACAAACTCATTTGCGTTTTCTCAAACCAAATATGATAAGTGGCAATTGGCAGGGTAATCTACTCAAAGTGCTGTCTCTGCTCGTTCAACCAAAGAATGTGTTGGAGATAGGCACGTTTACGGCATACGCAACTTTGTGTCTGGCTGACGGATTGGCAGATGGCGGCGTTGTTCACACAATTGAAAAAGATGTAATCTTGGAGGACTTCATTCTTTCGACAATCGAAAAATACGGATACGAAGACAGAATAAAGCTACACATAGGAAACGCGATGGAAATCATTGACCAAATCGAGGGAGACTTCGATTTGATTTTCATAGACGCTGATAAAGCGAACTATCCTGCCTATTTCGAAAAATGTGTCTCACGTTTGCGAAGCGGAGGTTTGATTATAGCCGACAATATCCTTTGGTACGGAAAAGTAGTCTTGCCTGTGAAAGATTCCGACAAAGAAACAAAAGCTATAAAGCTGTTTAACGAAACTGTAAGCAAGGATCCAAGATTCGATTCTCTGATTCTGCCGATACGAGACGGCATTATGGTTGCCAGAAAGAAGTAGGGAATGCGAACATATAAGGATTGTATCGCATCGACATAGGATGACAAAACATCATAGGGTTGTTTGATTCTACAAAAGTAAGAGATAATTTCAACGAACTTTCGTTTGAGAATTTGTAAGTAAAGTTCGCATTTATTCCATTGGTGTATAATTGCGATGCTCCCAAATGTGGATTAAATCCATTCAAACTAAGATTATCGAAAAAGGCTGTTACGCTTAACAACATCTTAGGACTGGCAAGATAATCAAAGCCAACGTAAGCCGCAGTTCTGCGATGAGTTCTCGAATACGGTGCTTTGTCTTCGCAATTGTCCAAAAGATGAGACGAAACGTTGCCAAGCTCGGCTCCTAACCGCAGTCCGACTTTCGAACTCACCCATTTGGCGTAATCAAGCGATACATTATCCATATAAAACGGCTCTCCGCAGAAATCTCTTCCCATCACCATACCTGCAGACAGGTTTATATCACCATAATCCACACTATCCTTGTGTTGAGAATAAACTTCGGAAACGCCAAACAAAAATACGACTATACAAAATAACGCTTTTCTCATACCGATATAACGATTAATCAATCGGCTTTATTGTATCAAGAAAATCAAACGCCTACCAGCGGATTCCATGATTCCAATTATCCAAGAAATAGCTTAAGCTGATAGATATAAGGTGTTGATGAGGAGACGAAGGTGCCGTTATCTCGAAATATTCGAAAGATGTGGAGTAGTCCATTCCTTTTTGCTCGTATCGTTTTGAGAAATCCTTCGAATAATCGTAGAAAGGAGTAAGAGCATATTGGTAAGTTAGCATCAATTGAAAGCTCTTATATTCACATCCAAGCGAGAATTGCAATCCTGCATCCACACCCCAAGTTCCGTCTGTGGCAAATGTGTCGTCTTTATCTTTCCAATAAACTTGCCCATGCACAGTCGGATCGAAACAAATCAAATTGTGTGCTCCCATTTCAGGGTCTAACGATGGTTTATTGGCGTTTAAGTGCTGTCCTCTCGGTGTTTCATCTTCACCGTAATGGTCTTCAAATTCCGTAAATCCAAACAAACCTACTCCGAAATAAACTCCTGCCGAAGCGAATATTCGCCAATCATCACTCAATTCGTATTTGTACATAATGTCTATAGGAATCTGAATATAGTTTGCAGCAGCATCTATTTCAACATACTGAGTGTTCAATCTATATCCTTTCGTGGTAAGAAGCAAATTCGATTGTAAAAACCACGCATCAGACAACTGTGCCTGCATTGCAAAACCTACATTGAATCCATACTTGAATGGTTTTGTATCTGTAAAGCCTATGTAATTCAATTGGTCATCATAATATGCCAAACCATTGTAAACATCCAATCCTTTGGCAGATGTCAAATCGCTCATATTGAATCCAGCTCTGAATCCTAACCTTACAAGCGGTGCTTTATTACGACGTTGTGCCTCAGTCTCAAATCCACTAACCAAGACAAGTAACAATAATGCCAATCCGAAAAAGTATTTTGTGCTTTTCATATCTCGTTTTTGTTTTTATCTTTAAGAGTGCAAATATAGTACATTTTCCGTTATCCGCATATTCTTTTGGCGTTTTTCTTTCTTGATTTGGTAAATTTCTTTCTTGATTTCAGAAAATTCTTTCTTGATTTCAGTCGAACGAAACAAAGATTCAATTTTAATGGTTTATGATTATGAGTTTTTTCTTACTTTTGCGGGAAATTACAACACAGATTTTGACTATGGTAAAAAGTTTTCGATTCAATCATATCTTATTGTTACTTAGCGGCATGCTATTCTTTTCTTGTCAAAGCAAAGACACAAAAAAACAAATATCCGAAAGCTATATATCTTTCAAAGACTACTATGGCAGAGACAAACAAATAAAAAAACAACCTCAAAGAATTGTTTCTCTCTCTCCTGGAATCACCGAACTGCTTTTCGATTTAGGGCAAGGAGAACGATTGGTCGGAAGAACGGATTTTTGCCTATATCCTCCGGAAGCGGAAAAAATAAAATCGATGGGCGGAATCAGCGATGCAAGTCTTGAAATGATTGTAGCCTCTCAGCCCGATATTGTTTTCACTGCCTCAATGGTTTCAAAACAAATGGTAGAGAGAATGGAGGATTTAGGATTGAATGTAGTGTGTCTTCCAGAAAGATCAAAGATTAGCGATGTTTATGAAACGGTTGGCTTATTGGGTAGAATATTTGGCAAAGAACAATTGTGCGATAGCCTTATCGGTGGAATGAAACAAAGTATAGCAGAAATCGAAAAGCAAATTCCGCAAGGTAAAAGACCGATTGTTTATTATGTTGTAGGATTTGGAGATATGGGAGATTATACCGCAGGAGGCAATACCTTTATCAATGACATTATAACTTTGGCAGGTGGAGAAAATATGGCAAAAGACTTGGACGGATGGTCAATTGGCAAGGAAGTAATCTTTGCAAGACAGCCCGATTTCATAATAGTAAGAAAAGAAGACTTGAAAAGATTTGTTTCAACATCTCCATACAACAAACTCAAAGCTGTAAAAGAAAACAAAGTTATGGGAATAGAAAGTTCCCTTACCGACTGTCAAACACTTAGAAGTATAGAAGCGATAAAACAAATCAGCGATTTTATAAAATCAAACAAATAAAAACTTTTTGATAACTTTACACTATATCGATAACCACACTGCTGCCAACTCTCAAACCAAGCAACTTTTGAACGCTTCCTTTTTTTATTGCAAGCTGTAAGGCACCTGTTGCACTGATTGTAAGCATTACCGTATCGGTTTTTGTTGCGTCGGCATAGGATTGGGATAACTTATTAACGGTAGCCCTTTTATCGATAACGATTTCAAAACCTCGCCCATTCAAAGCATTTTTGAACATCTCGTCTGTTATATTCAGAAATGCGTTTCCATAACCATCGATGTATATTACTTCGGTTACTATTCTATCTCTTTCGATTATCGGATACGGCTTAGTGATTTTGTTGATGAATTTATCACGTTTGATACCCAAAAAGTCGATTTGTTTCGATACTGCTATGTTTTTTGCAATCTTTACAAACAGATCCAAAGCCGCAAACGTAAAATAGTTGGACTCATTGAAAGAAGTGATTTGCACAATCTCAACCTCATCATCTTCAAACACAATAGAAGGCAAACCATTATCGACACAAATGTAATATTGTCCCCTATATTTGACAGCAATGAAAGATCTATCTCTATCCTCTCCTTCTTTTTTCACTGTCTCATAGCTATCCACATCGATAATATGAATAGTACCTTCTGGGTATTCCAAACACGCATTTTTGACTACAAAAGCCGCTGCAAGCAAATCATATTTTCTGATATTGTGTGTAATATCCACAACATTGACATCTTCAATTGTAGAATACAATCTTCCTTTCACAACTCCGATGTAGTAATCCGAGTATCCCCAATCCGTTGTCAATGTTACAATTTGCATATGCGTAAATTCTGTCGTTTGAAAAATGGATTGCAAAGATAAGAATTAAATCATTAGAAACTCAAAACAAAGAAAAAAAATATTGTTTGGATAAATCGAAAGCTTATTCGGAACAAGGCTATCAATAAAACGCCGATTGCCTTCAAACAATGATTACAACAAATCAAATCATTATTTGAAGGCAATCGGCATTCGTTTATGTTAAATCCACTTTACAAGCGGGAAATCTTGACGATGAGGCATCAACTCACAATGAGGATAAATCCTTATGGCGTAATCATGTACTCCAGCAACAGGTGCTTTTATCAAAACCCGATAACGAGCTTTTTTGTTTCCGCTTTCAATCAACTCAAACGGTATAATTTCGCTATAAGTCATTACTTGCTCATTCTCTTTATTAGCCATAATCAACTCCACTCCCACTTCGCTTGCTTTCAATTCGGCTATGTACAAGACAACTTCCAAAGAAAATTCATCTCTTACGCTCAATGCTTCCCTTTCGGAGTGCGGATACTTGAACTCTATCGGCTGAACAGAGTCCCAAAATCTCGAAACATTTTCTTTCCACAAAGCATAATCTTTTGCAATTGAAGCATCGGCAGTTTCCAAAAGTTGTTTACGGATAAGCATTTTTGAATAGAATTTATCGTAATAGTCATCCAACTGACGTTTCATCGTATAATGCGGAGCTATATCTGCAATCGTGTTTTTCATTTTTTCACACCAAATGTCGCTCACATCGTTTTGATTTCGCTGATAGTAAGCAGGAATTATTTCCGATAAGAAAATATCATACAACATCTGTGCATCGAAAGCGTTCTGATAGTCATTCGATGGATTGATTACTTCTTTCGGCAAAGCCCATCCTGCATCCTCTCGATAGCCTTCAGCCCACCATCCGTCCAAAACAGAAAAATTCACAACACCATTCATAACCGCTTTTTCGCCACTTGTTCCTGATGCTTCCAAAGGACGTGTCGGCAAATTCAACCAAAGATCCACTCCACTAACTAAGCGTTTGGCAACAGACATATCATAGTTTTCGATAAATATAATGCTGCCTAAGAATTGTGGCATGCGACTTACCTCAATTATTCTTCGTATCAAATCCGCTCCGGCTTTGTCTTGAGGGTGTGCTTTGCCTGCAAAAACAAACTGAACGCCCTTATCGACAATTTCTTTCAACTTATCGAGATTAGAAAACAACAAATCGGCTCTTTTGTATGTTGCAAATCTGCGTGCAAATCCAACAGTCAGTTTTTCGGAATCAAATTTCTTTATTGTCTCAAAGTAAACCTGCGGATTCTCTGCTCGCAAAGTATATTCTTTTTGAAGTCTTGATTTGATAAATTCAACAAGTGATTCTTTTTCTTTCTTATGTAATTGCCACAAAACAGAGTTATCAACCGATTTTATTTTATTCCAATAATTTTGATTCGAAACATCAGCAAGATAATCTTCAGAAAAAGTATCTCGATACAGTTTTTGCCACGATTGAGACGTCCAAGTAAGATTATGAACTCCGTTTGTAACATAGTCAATGTATAATTCATCAGGGAAATACCCCTTATAAAGCGGAGCAAACATCTTTCGACTGACATCTCTGTGAATAAGACTGACTGCATTCACTTGTGCAGAAAAATTCATTGCCAAAACGCTCATCGAAAACTTTGTTCCATCGTTTTCATCCATGCGTCCGAGGTTCATAAATTCCTGCCATGATATTGTCAAACGCTCTGCAAAATATCCCATATATGCTCTTAGCAATCCTTCCTCAAACATATCATGTCCCGCAGCAACAGGCGTATGAGTGGTAAAAAGAGTAGTTGCTCTGACTAACTCTTTGGCTTGAGCGTATGTGTATTTTTGTGTTTGCAAATATTGTTTCATTCTCTCCAAGGAAGAAAAAGCGGCATGTCCTTCATTGTTATGATACAGGCTTACAGGCAAAGAAAGTTCTTTAATCAACTTTACACCACCCATACCCAGCAAAATCTCTTGTTTTAATCTGTTTTCGGAATCTCCGCCATAAAGTCTGCTGCTTATGAATCTATCTTCCTCACTATTGCTTTCAACATCGGTATCAAGCAAATAAAGAGGCACTCTTCCTACATCTATTCTCCAAATCTTCGCCTCCAAATTTCTTCCCGGCAAAGTCAAAGAAACCTTGCACCATTCCCCTTTTTCGTTTCGCACAGCTTTGAGAGGAAGATGCGAAAACTTTTGTGCGTGATATTCACACTGCTGTTCACCTTGATGAGTTATGCGTTGAGTGAAATAACCATAGCGATAGAGCAAACCGATTCCGATAATGTTCTTTGCAGAATCGCTTGCCTGCTTGAGATAATCCCCTGCCAAGATTCCTAATCCTCCTGAAAATATTTTCAAACAATCATCTATTCCATACTCCATGCTGAAGTACGCAATCATTTCATCGTTCGAGAATACTTGTTTCTGCATATAAGCGTCAAAGTCTTTTTCCACATTATCCATTTTAGCCAAAAAGACCTCATCTCTCAAAAGTCTGTCCACATCATCCAACGAAAGACTTTCCAAAAGCGACAAAGGATTATGACTGCACAAAGCAAACTTTTCCGCATCTATGCTTTCGAATAACTCATACGCCTCTTTGTTCCAACTCCACCAAAGATTCTGACTGAGTTTTTCAAGCCCTGCCAATCTCTTTGGCAATTGCTGACGAAAGAAAACCTTACGCCAATGTGCCGTATTGAAACTCTTAGGTTTTATATTGCCACAACATTCAAACACGGCTTGTTTGTGTTTGAACATTTCTTGCCTTTGAGCCGCTTTATTCAAAGCAAAATCGTATGCTTCATAGTAATTCTCGACCATTTTCTCCCAAACAACAGTATCACTCAGAATTTTGCATTGCTGTTTTATCGTTTTTCTTTCTTCAACCGAAGTTTCGGAGTATTCCTTTATGTATTCTGCTATTTCAGCTACACAGTTCTCATAATCGAAATCCGTTCTCGGAACTATCCTTACTGTCTTTCCGTCTTTCGACACCTTATCCTGCATCCACAATCCGAAACCTGCCAAAGTTGTTGTCAAGGTTGGTACTCCGAAAGCTATACTTTCCATAGGCGTATATCCCCAAGGCTCGTAATAGGATGGGAATACTGTCAAGTCAAACGCTTGAAGAAAATCAAAATACTTTTCATCGAAAACACCATCTGCCCCATTCAGATAAGAGGGAACAAAAAGCACTTTCACTTTCGATGATTCGGAATTATCCAAACCGCACTCTCTCAATCTTTTTACCACGGAATCGTTTCCACTGTCAAAGAGTCTGTGAGTTGTGTATTTGAGGTAAGAATCTGAGTCTTGATTTTGGAAAATTAAATCTTGATTTCGTTCGAGCGAATCTTGATTCTGATAAATTGTTTCTTTGTTTTGTTTTTCGGCATTCAAAACAGGCGAAATATGGTGTGCAGGGACAGCAATCACAGCTACTATTTCCTTTTCGTTATTTTCTCGATTCAGTTTACCAAGTGCATCAATAAACACATCGATTCCTTTATTATAGAACTCATATCTTCCTGAATTCAAAACAAACAAAGCATCTTCGGAAAGTTTTACGCCACTTAATACAGCAAGTGTTGATAGTATTTTTTCTCTTACCCTTTTTCTGATTTCGCTTTGAGTATTCTCGTCAGGCACCATTGAATTTTCGAAACCGTTTGGAGTAATAAAGTCAGCCTTCTTTGCAAAGAATCTTGCGCATTCTGTATCTGTTATTCCGCTTACTACCGTGAATACATCGGAATTTTGTGCCGATAATTTTTCTAATGATTGTTTTGCCCTCAAATTAAATTGCGAAGCAATCGAATCGGGATTATAGTTTTCCAATTCTCCATACAAAGGCATTCGATTGCCTGCCAATGCACGTCCTAACACTGTTGCATGAGTTGTAAATGCGGTTGCAATCTGCGGACATCTCTTTTTAAGATACAGAACTCCGCTTCCTGTCATCCATTCGTGGAATTGAGCTACTGCAGTGTTACTTGCATCGAAATAAAACTCATAATAACTTTCGATAATCTTTGCAGCTGCATATCCGAACAAACATGGCTCAATATAATCCCAACCTCCGGTAATACTATCCAATGAATAATCCGCCCACAATTCGGCAAATATCTCATCCTTTCGGTTAAAGTATTGGGTAAAATCAACCAATATGACAGTAGGTTGGTCTTCTAATGATTTCCATCTGCCTATTCGAAATTTCAATTCCTTGTTTCGAGCATATTCAACCCAATAAGGCAACATATGTTCTTCTTGTTCAAATTCCTGAACAACTGTTTCATCCTTACAAATATCAGGACCTATCAATATGTAATTTGAAGCAAATTTCTTACAAAGAGATTTCGCTTTGGTAGAAACAACAGTGTGTATTCCGCCTACTTTATTGCAAACCTCCCAACTTACTTCGAAAATAAAATCAGGGCTTTTCATAATATTATTACATTTGTTGAAGACGCTCTTTCGCCTTTGCAAAACCTTGACGGAAAGATTCGAAAATTTCTTCCACAGACTTTTCTTCGTTTAACATAGAAGCAACTTGTCCGATTTCCAATTCACCTTCTTCCAAATTGCCTTCGAACATTCCTTTCTTTGTTCTTCCCACTCCAATTATTTGAAGCAATTCTTCGGCACTTGCACCCTCTGCTTCCGCTTTTGCGATTTGATCGAAGAAAGTACCCTTTAATAATCTTGTAGGTGAGAGTTTACGCATAAATAACTTCGTTTCACCTTCTTTTGATTCAAAAACTGCTTTTTTGAATGCTTCATGTGCCGAACTCTCTTTTGCAACCGCAAATGCACTTCCCACTTGCACTCCATCGGCTCCCATTGCCATTACAGCCGCCATTTGTTCTCCACTTGCAATTCCTCCTGCCGCAATCAGCGGTATTTGCAACACATCAGCAAGTTGGCGAATCAACACAAGGGTTGTTGTTTCCTCTTTACCGTTATGTCCACCTGCTTCAAAGCCTTCTGCAACCACTGCATCACAACCTGCATTCTGTGCTTTGAGTGCAAATTTCTCGTTGGCAACTATGTGAACCACTTTACAGCCTGCCTCTTTCAGTCTTTGAGTATAAAGAGCAGGATTTCCGGCTGAGGTAAACACTACTGGGACTCTATGTTCTATAACGCAATCTATGTGTTTTGCACTATTGGGATTCATCAACGGAATATTAACTCCAAAAACCTTATCGGTGGCTTTTCGACACAATTCTATATGTTCAGCAAGCAATTCGGGCGTCATTGAACCTGCTCCGATCAAACCTAATCCACCACTATTGCTTACTGCTGCAGCTAATCTCCAACCGCTACACCATACCATACCTCCTGCAATCACAGGAAAGTCTATTGAAAACAATTCTGTTATTCTTGTATTCATGATATTTCTTTTTTTAATTCATTAACTTCAAATTGAAACGGAAAAAGCCCCCTTATTGTTTTATTTCAGCGAAAAAAAGTAAAAAACTAACGAAAAAGCGAAAAAAATTTTGCTCGTATTGCTTTTATTTGTAATTTTGGACTTTCAATTTCGTATAAACAAAAAAGAGAATACTGATGAAAAGAATAATTACAATCGCTGCTTTGTTGATGATCTTCAATTCAGCAAACGCTACAACAAATTCAAAAAACGATTTTTCTAATTCAAATTCGGCTAGATCAGAAATCAAGTATCCGGACTGGAGAAATGCACAATGGAATCGCCATGTACCGGAACATCTTTTGTCTGTAAACATTGCAGGAAGTTATACAATAACTCAAAACTATGTAAACACAAATCCGTTCAGTGCAGGCTTGACTTTGGCTTATCAATACAAGTTACGTCATTGGAAAACCAATCCTAATTTTACTACATCTTTCGGAGGATACAGTGGAGTTTTGTTTTTCAGAGGTGCGTCAGTTGAACGCAATGCCGAAGGTGCAAGACACGAAATCATTATCGACAGATTCAAATCCTACACTTATGTTCCGCTAATGTTAAACGCCAATATACATTACAATATCAAAAATACAAGTATCTATCTCGGTATTGACGCGGGTGTAAACATGATGATAGGCGAAAAAGACTTTGAATTAGACAACGTAATCTTCATTCAAAAGAATTTTGATGAAATAAAAGTTACCCGTTTCATACCTACAGCAAAAGCAAAGCTTGGTTTCATGCAAGACATCACGCCAAGATTGAAATTGAAGTTTCATGCGGGAGTTGCATACGAAATGGGATACAAAGACGACTTTAACGGAGCTTACATAAATGGCGGATTCGACGAATCAATCGAAATGACAGACTTGGAACACGCAGCTTCATTGGATCCGTTTGCAGAATTCGGTTTGGTAATTTCTTTGTAGAAATTTGCGATGCACCTTTTCTACACACCGGATCTTGATCCCGAACAAACATACAGCCTCAATAAAGAAGAAGCAACGCATTGCGTTAAAGTTCTTCGCATGAGAGAGGGAGACGAAATATTGCTCACAAATGGTGTGGGCAATATTTATAAAGCGGAAATAATACAAGCCGCTGTCGGAGCTTGCCTTTGCGTTGTTAAAGAAGAAATTCCATCATACGACAAAAGGAATTACCGTATTCATATCGCTATGGCACCAACCAAAAACAATGCTCGAACCGAATGGTTTACCGAAAAAGCCACCGAAATGGGCATAGACGAAATATCATTATTCAAAAGCCGATATAGCGAACGCACAAATATAAAGACAGAACGTTTGGAGAAAGTAGTAATCTCGGCAGTCAAACAGTCGCTTAAAGCTTTCGTTCCAAAGGTAAATGATTTGAGAGATTTCAAACAGATTGTCGACGAGGCTAAGGAAAGCAAAAAGTTTATCGCGACTTGCAGTGGTGAGGACAGAGTAAATTTGAAAGAAGCATGTTTGCCAAATGAGGACGTTATTATTTTGATTGGTCCAGAAGGAGACTTTTCCGAACAAGAGGTTTCTTACGCTCTATCGAAAGGATTTAAGGCTCTGTCTTTAGGAGAAGCAAGATTGAGAACAGAAACAGCGGCTCTGTATGCTGTACAAGGCGTTCATTTCATCAATTTATAGAATCAATGTACGGAAAACAAAAAACATCGATTTTATCTTTTGCTTTCATTTTTTTGTTTTTTGCTTTCAATCAAGCAAATGCTCAAAACTCAATCGCTCTTCTCAAATACGGAGGCGGTGGAGATTGGTATGCAAACCCAACTTCCCTACCCAATTTGATTAAATTTTGCAATAGCGAACTGCAAACCAATCTTGAGGTTAATCATCCTACAATCGAGGTTGGCAGCAGTGAGATATTCCTATATCCTCTTTTGCATCTGACAGGACATGGCAATGTTGTATTTTCTCAAGATGAAGCAACAAATTTGAGAAACTACCTTTTGGCAGGAGGTTTTCTGCATATCGATGACAACTATGGCTTAGACGCATACATCAGACGGGAAATGAAAAAAGTTCTTCCCGAATGCGATTTTGTAGAACTGCCTTTCAATCATCCGATTTATCATCAAAAATTCACCTTTTCAAATGGTCTTCCTAAGATCCACGAGCACGACAACAAACAACCAAAAGGCTATGGTTTGATATATGAAGGGCGTTTGGTATGTTTTTATTCTTACGAATGCGATCTGGGAGACGGTTGGGAAGATATAGAAGTGCATAACGATACTCAAGAGAAGCATATCGAGGCTCTTCAAATGGGAGCAAACATAGTTCGATATGTTTTTATGCAATAAAAAACAGGCTCTTACAAATCTTTGTTTCATTTTACTGATTCCTTATTCTAAAAAATTGTATCTTTGTTTCGTGAAATTCTTTCTTGATTTTATAAAACAATAATCAAGACTTTGGAGTTTCTAACATAGATGACTTAAATCAATTATCAGAAAACATACAAATACAAGGAAATATGAGTTTAGGAAGTTTTGATTTCAAAGAAATGATGACTGCATTCATGGTATTGTTTGCTGTAATCGACATAACAGGTTCAATTCCCATCATATTGGATTTGAAACAAAAGAGTGGCAAAGTTCATTCGGGTAAAGCGGCTATAATATCTTTTCTTTTGCTTGTTCTTTTCCTTTTTATGGGAGAAGGATTACTTAAATTCTTTAACGTGGATATTCCATCGTTTGCAATTGCCGGTGCGATCGTTCTTATAGCCTTAGCAATAGAAATGACTTTCAATATAACGATTTTCAAAAACGATGCTGCAGAAGGCAGTTCGACAATTGTGCCTCTTGTCTTTCCTCTGATTGCAGGGGCAGGCTCTTTGACAACATGCCTTTCTCTTCGTGCAGAATGCTCAACTCTTAATATCATTCTTGCCATTGCACTAAATATGTTGATAGTTTATATCGTCATAAAGAAAGTTGACCTTATGGAAAAAATACTCGGCAAAGGCGGAATCTATATTTTGAGAAAATTTTTCGGGATTATATTGTTGGCAATGAGCGTAAAGCTGATTGTAACCAACCTATCATCTCTACTGAATTAAATCTTTCGAAAGATTAACAAAAAGATGTTGAAACAAAAGAGCATTTTGTTTCTTGCATCTCGTATAAAACAATTACTTTTGTTTCTTGTATAAGAGTATAACGAAGTAAGGGTTAAAGCAAATAGCACATGGAATTCAAATTAAGCCAAAACGCAGAAAACATACTTAAGAATAGTTATGGGGAAGCTGTAAGATTGAACTCGGATCGAATAGAAACCGAACACATTCTGCTCTCCATTTTACGCACAAAACAAAGCAGAGCTTGTATCTATTTGAATCAGGTTTGTGATTGTGAGCAATTGAAATTTATAATCGAACAAGAACTCAAAGAAACAGAATCGGATTTTGGTACGATTGTGGATAAAAACGATATGACTTTGGGTGAAGGTGCGGAAAAGGTTATAAAAATTTCGAATTTGGAAAGTTTGAAATTTCACAAAAAAGAAGTAGGAAGCGAAGATCTTCTTTCCGCAATTTTGCATTACAAAGATTCCAACACAGCAACAACACTCCGAGGATATGGCATAAGCTATGAATCTTTTGAAAGATACAGACGAGAAAATTCTTCTCAAAGTCAAATCGTTCCAAAGGAAGATAATAAAGATAGAGACTTGTTGATAGCTTTTGAAAAACACAATTCCGAATCTTCAAACATTGGTTCTCCTGTGTTAAACAGTCGTTCCGATTACTCAAATCCGACTCCGGCAACTCCTATGCTTGACAGCTTTGGCAAAAACCTTTCGAAACTTGCCGAAAACGGGGATTTGGATCCTGTCATCGGACGAGAAAACGAAATAGAACACATTTGCAGAATACTCTCTCGAAGAAAGAAAAACAACCCTATTTTGATTGGCGAACCCGGTGTTGGGAAAAGCAGCATTGCAGAAGGGTTAGCAATTCGCATAGCAGAAAAGAACATACCGTTTTCTTTGTTGAATAAGAAAATATACACGTTAGATTTAGCTTTGGTTGTGGCCGGCACCAAGTATAGAGGACAATTTGAAGAGAGAATAAAGAATCTGATTGCCGAACTTGAGAAGAACAAAGATATAATCGTGTTTATAGACGAGATTCACACAATTGCAGGAGCCGGAAATTCAGAAGGTGGGTTGGATGCCTCAAACATATTCAAGCCGGCTTTGGCTCGTGGAGAAATTCAGTGCATTGGAGCAACAACAATCGAAGAATACAGAAAATATATCGAAGCAGACGGAGCATTGGAACGTCGTTTCCAAAAGATTCTTATTGAACCTACGAACATAGTTGAAACAATTAACATTCTGGAAAACATAAAAGGCAAATACGAATCTTTTCATAACGTTATTTATTCCGATGAAGCAATTAAGGCATGCGTAACTCTCACAGACAGATACATAACTGATAGAAATCTTCCCGATAAAGCAATCGATATAATGGATGAAGTAGGTGCTAATAAGCACATTCACAGATGCAATATCCCGGAAGAAATCAAAACTATTCACAAATCACTAATCGAAGCAAAGAGAGAAAAACACAAATGTGCAATCAATCAAGAGTTTGAAAAGGCTTTAGCGATTAAAAACAAAATCGATGCCTTGCAAATCAAACTCAAAGAAGAGGAAGATAGATTAAAACTCAGCATATCCGATAATCCGCAAGAGGTAAACGAGCAAGATGTTGCCATTGTTATATCACAATCGACAGGTATCAGCATAGAAAAACTTGAACAAAACGAAAAGCAAAAACTTCTCAATATGCAAGATGTTCTTTCCAAACAAGTGATTGGACAAAAGCTTGCTGTAGAGAAAGTTTGTCAAGCCATAAAACGAGCGAGAACGGGATTGAAAGATCCAAACCGTCCAAGCGGAAGTTTTATCTTTATCGGCTCTACCGGAGTCGGCAAAACATTGCTCGCAAAGAAACTTGCACAATATTTATTCGGCTCTCAAGATAATTTGATTCGTATCGACATGAGCGAATATATGGAAAAGTTCAGCGTATCCAAACTGATAGGAGCTCCTCCGGGCTATGTAGGATACGAACAAGCTGGACAACTGACCGAAAAAGTCAGAACACATCCGTATTCAATCATTTTATTTGATGAAATCGAAAAAGCCCATCCGGATGTTTTCAATCTTTTACTTCAAATTCTTGATGAAGGTCATTTAACCGATGCTTCTGGACGCAAAACCGACTTTAAGAATACTATAATCATTATGACATCAAATGTAGGTTCGAGAAAACTGAAAGATTTTGGGGTCGGAGTCGGATTTTCAACAACAACAATCCAAAAGAATATTGCATCGTTGGAGCAAGGTGTAATTGAAAAAGATTTGAAAAAGACTTTTTCTCCTGAATTCCTTAATCGAATAGATGAGATTATTTTCTTCAACAGCCTTAATTCGGAAGATATGATTAAGATTGTTGATTTGGAATTGAGTGAATTGAAGAAACGATTGAGCGAATTGAAGTACGAATTGAATGTTTCCAAAGAAGCAAAAGAACTTATCATAACACAAACCGAAGACAGCCAATACGGTGCAAGACCTATCAAAAGAGGAATACAATCGATGATTGAAATACCGCTTAGCGACTTGCTTTTGGAACAATCAACCGAGAACGGAGGTGAGATATACATCGATTCCGATAAGGAAAACAATCAATTGACTTTCAAAATCAAAAACAAAGATTCTGAAATATAAATATGAAAGCGATTAAAAACTTTTTCGAAGAATTTGGAAGCTATCTTCTGCTTATGAAAGAGGCTTTTCGGAAACCGCAAAATATGCATGTATTTTACCGAAAGTTGCTTTTCGAAATGAGGGTTTTGGGATTGGATTCCATTCCTATTGTTGCCATTATTTCTGTTTTTGTTGGAGCGGCCGTTGTCATACAATTACTTTTGAATTTGGAAAATCCGATATATCCTGACTGGGTTTACGGATTTGCTTCAAGGAAAACAATTATCTTGGAATTTTCACCTACCATCATATCTCTTATCTTGGCTGGCAAATGTGCCTCACGCATTGCTTCAGAATTGGGTTCGCAAAGAATCAGTGAACAAATCGATGCCTTAGAAGTAATGGGTGTAAACACCGCTTCTTATCTTATATTGCCCAAAATCATCGCTTCAATGATTTTTTTCCCGCTTTTGATTATCTTAAGCATATTTATAGCACTATTGGGAGGTGCTTTCGGAGTTTGGGCTTTGGGCTCTCTTACAATGAATGCTTATATCGAAGGCTTGAGATTGGAATATCAAGACATCGATATGATATTTGCAATCGTAAAAACCTTTGTAAACGCAATCATAATCTCAACAATAGCATCTTATAGAGGCTATACACTTAAGGGAGGTTCAGTTGAAGTAGGCATACAATCAACAAAAGCTGTAGTACAAAGCAGTATAGTCATAATGATTTTTGATTTGATTTTAACAAACTTGTTCATGTAAGCTTATGATTAAAGTAGAGAATGTATCTAAATTTTTTAACGACAAACAAGTTCTGAAAAACATATCGACAGAATTTGAAAACGGAAAATGCAATCTTATCATAGGCAAAAGCGGTAGCGGAAAGACGGTATTGATGAAGTGTTTGGTCGGATTGTATTCGCCTGACGAAGGTTTTATTCACTTTGATGAGAGAATTTTAAGGCAACTTTCAAAAAAAGAAAAGGTAAATTTACGCAAAGATATCGGCATGTTGTTTCAGGGCAGTGCGTTGTTCGATTCGATGAATGTTGAAGAAAATATAATGTTCCCTATAAGAATGTTTCAACGTTCTGATTACAAAACAATGAAAAAAAGAGTTGATTTTTGTTTAGAAAGAGTTAATCTTAGCGGAATCAACAAACTAATGCCTTCGGAGTTAAGCGGTGGAATGCAAAAGAGAATTGCGATAGCTCGAGCAATAGCTACACAACCCAAATATTTGTTTTGCGACGAACCAAACTCAGGTCTTGACCCTCTTACTTCAATCGTAATTGACAAATTGATAATGGAAATCACTCATGAGTACAATATAACTACCATTGTCAATACTCACGACATGAATTCTGTAATGGAAATCGGAGAAAATATAAATTTCATAAATGAAGGGCAACTTTGGTGGCAGGGAAGCAATCAAAACATTTTGGAAACCGATAATCAGGAACTAAAAGACTTCATTTTCTGCTCTGCATTAACAAAGAAATTACAAAAAAACTAAAAAAAAATTTGTTATGAAATTAAAATCTAGCAAAATACATAAAACACTTCTTATTGCAAGACGTTCTTGTGAAGTATTGTTGACAGCACTAATCATCGTGCTTATGTTTCCCACAAAATCGTCTTTTAAGTATGAATTTAGCAAAGGTCAGTTTTGGAAACACGAAAACTTGATTTCACCAATTGACTTTGCAATCAAGAAAACCGATGCGGAAATTGCGAACGACAAAGCCGAAATAGAGCGTAATAAAAAACTGTTTTTCATCAAAGATACCGCATTCGAAAATTCAACAATCAGAGAATTTGAACTCAAAAATGAAAACTCTCTCGATCCAAAAGCCTTAAAATTTATAACAGACAATATAAAACAACTCTACTCCATAGGAATACTGCAAAACATAGGGGGAAACACTCAAAATGACATTGTTCTACTCGAAAATAACGTTGCTCAGGAGTACGAATCTAACGCATTCCTCACTCTTAAACAAGCAACTGAAGAAATATCTCAAAGCATAAAAAGTAGCAAGTTGTCAAACAAAGATGAATTGATTAAGATTATAACCGATCAACTCAAAGCAAATCTTCGTTTAGACAAAGACATAACAGAACAAGTTCTTGCAACCAAAATGCAGGAAATAACAAACAACAAAGGTCTTATCTACACAGGAGAACTTATAATAAGTCGCGGAGAACAGATAACAGAAGAAAAGTTCCAAATTCTCTCATCCCTAAAAGAAGAATATGAGGGACAAAATATCTCCAAAACTAAACAATACACCATTACCTTAGGACAATTTCTTTTGGTTGTCATTGCACTAACAGCAATGATGCTTTTCATCAATCATAGTAATAAAGAAGCATATCAAGACAACAGAAAGATTACACTTATTCTTTTTGTCATATTGTTTATGAGTCTTATCGTTGCAAGCGTTTTACAAATCAATCCAAAATATATTTACACCGTACCTCTATGTCTTACTCCTATCATCATCAGAACATTTTTCAATACAAAAACTGCCCTATATGTTTTTCTGGTAAGTATAATCATCATAGGCTTTGCCGTTCCCAATAGTTTTGAATTTGTTTTCTATCAATTGATTGCGGGAATGATGGCAATTGTAAGCATAGAACACTCAGATAAACGCTCAAATTTCTTGCTTACAAGTTTGTTTATCTTTGTCAGTTACGCTCTTATTTACATTGCAACTTCGCTTTTGCAAAACATGGATTTGAATCAACTCGAATGGCAACGCTTTTTGATGTTTGCCCTCAATGCAATATTGATTTTGTTCGCCGTTCCATTTGTCATCATGCTTGAAAAGATGTTTCATTTGCTAAGTGATTTTTCATTGATCGGCTATACAAACACCAACACAAAAATACTCAGAGAACTATCTTCAAAAGCTCCGGGTACGTTTCAACATTGTATTCAAGTAGCCAATATTGCCGAGGACCTGATCCACGAAATCGGAGGTAATGCAATGCTTGCCCGTGCCGGTGCTTTGCATCATGATATTGGTAAGATAATGACTCCTATGTTCTTTGTCGAAAACCAAAATACGGGATTCAATCCTCACAGCGAAATAACTTACGAAGAATCTGCCCAAGTGATAATTTCACACGTTACAAACGGCGTTAAGATTGCAAAAAAATATGGTTTGCCTGAACAAATCATCGATTTTATTCGCACTCATCACGGAACAAGTAAGACAAAGTTCTTTTACAACAAACAACTTGCCAAGTTCCCGGACTCTCCTATCGATGAGCAAGCATTCACCTACAGAGGGCCGAGACCATTCAGCAGAGAAACTGCCGTTGTTATGATGGTTGACAGTGTGGAAGCGGCATCAAGAAGTTTGAAGAATCATTCCGAAGAAGTCATATCGAAATTGGTTGACGGAATAATCGATAGTCAGATTGCAGATGACCAATTTTCCAATTCCGACATAACATTCAGAGATGTAAACAAGATAAAAGCCATTATCAAAAAGAAACTTCAAAGTATCTATCACGTCAGAGTGGAATATCCTGTCAATGTTGTAAAAAACGAAAATAAACAATAATGGGAATGGAAGCAATGATACTTGCCGCAGGTAAAGGCAGCAGACTTCGACCGCTTACAGATAACCGTCCGAAAGCCTTAGTCGAGATTGCAGGACAAACTTTACTCGATAGAAACATTCGTAAGATGATTTCATTCGGCATAAAGCACATAGTAATCAATACACATTATTTGGGGGAACAGATACACGACTATGTAAAGCAAAAAAACTATAATGCCGATATTTATTTCTCCGATGAAACCGAATGTCTTTTAGACACAGGAGGTGGTTTGCTTGCTGCCGAAAAGTATTTTACAAAAACAGCTCCTATTTTACTTCATAATGTTGATATAATCAGCAATATCGATTTCAAGAATGGAGAAAACGAATTAAAGAAACAAAACGCTCTTTCTTTGATTTGCGTAAGTGAAAGGAAGAGTAGCAGGCACTTGCTTTTTGACGCAACTCACAATCTTTGCGGAAGAGATAACGAAAACAACAATACAAGCACGGTGATTGAAAATCGAAGTCCGAAATACAAATATGCCTTTAGCGGAATACACTTTATCGATCCGCAAATCTTTAATTACTTTACAATGAACGGCAGTTTTTCCATTATCGATCAATATCTTGAAATTGCAAAACGACAACAAATTCTTCCATATCTTCACGAGGCTTCAACTTGGTTTGATGTAGGAAAAATAGAAGAAATATCGGAGATAGAAAAAAAAATATTACTTTTGTAAAATCAAAAACATAATACCGTAAAATGAAAAAACAAGTAAAACAACTCTTATTGGCGATAGCATTATTAACAACTTGGAGTGGATTTTCACAAATTACGCCACATACAACAAACGATTATCAACTCAGAGGCTATCCTAAGCAGGTCAGATATATGAAGTTCGAATCGGATTCGGCTCTTAAGAATCAACGAACCAGTTTTATAGAAGATTATAATTTGGTTTTCAATGCCGAACGTCAATTAACCGAAAGAGTAAACTACATAGACGGTAAAAAAGACAGGTATGTAACTTTCGAATACGACAACAACAGACATTTGGAAAAAGAAACACTTATGGAGTCTAATAATAAGATTGTTTCGATTACCGAATACAGCTACAATTATCTTGGACGTATTGCTGAAATTACAACGGTTGAATATCCTCAATCAAGAGGTGGAGCCAACACTGTTGTTCGCAAAGAAAGCTATGAATATAACAAAAAAGGGCAACAAATAAAGCAAATAATCTCATCAGACAACAATCGTGAATGCCGTACGACCGAATATTTTTATGGCCCTCAAGACAGTCTGATTTACACAATCACCACATATTCATATAATAAGAATGTAGACAAAGTAACATACAAACGAGATTTCAACCATACCCTTATCGAAAAGATAAACATCCGTAACGACAAACAAACACGTCGCGAAATCTATTCATACAACGACAAAGGATTGCTTGAAACCAAAGAGGTGTACAACGGAAAAAACAAACGACTTCTTACTTACAGCTACAAATATGACCAACACAATTATATGACTGAGGAAATCGCTGTAAACGAAAGCGGACAAAGATCAATAGAATATTACTACAAATACGAAAAGGACAAGTTTTTCAATTGGACAAAGCGTACCGTTTATGATGTTTGGGATGTTAAATACACCGAAGTCAGAAAAATCGAATACGAAGACAAAGAGCATTGGTACGAAGACGAGAAGGATGCCGAAACAAAACGTGTCGTAAAGGATATCTACGAATAAGAATCATTAAAATCAAGACTATAGCAAACAAAGGCGGGGTTCTCTTTCATGAATACCGCCTTTGTTTTTATCAGAACGCAATTTTCCCAGACTCTTTTCAAGATACAATTTCCCAAAGTAAAGAAAGAGTGAAATAGAACAAAGATTGAGTGAAGCATTATCAAATATGGTTTCTTGTAAATCTCAAATAAGCGTTTTTATATCGCAAAATCTAAGTTCCATACTCGCAAACCATGGTTTTAATTAAACAAAAAAAGGCTTGCCAAATGACAAACCTTAACAAATTAAAACAATTGATTATGCTGTAAATCTTCGCGATCTATTCGTTTATCAATCTTTCTATCTCATCTAAGCCTGAACGGAAACGACGGTCAGTTTCATAACTATTTTGCACACTCTTGCACGCATGAAGTACAGTCGCATGATCTTTGTTACCGCATTTCGAACCTATAACCGCAAGAGAATTATTGGTGTGTTTGCGTGATAGGAACATCGAAATATGACGTGCAGCAACCACATTTCCCTTACGCGTTTTCGAAAGCATAACACTGACCGGAATTGAGAAATAATCACAAACCACCTTCTGAATATATTCAATTGACATCTCTCTCGCAGTGGATTTTACAAATTTATCGATTAATTCCTTAGCCAATTCTATTGTTATATCCGACTTATTTATCGAGCTTTGGAACAATAACGAAATCAAAACGCCCTCCAACTCTCGTACACTCGTACTTATGTTGTACGCAAGGTACTCTATGACATCCTCTGGCATATTATTGATTCCGTCTTTTTGCAATTTGCGTTTTATAATTTCTACTCGGGTCGGTGCATCAGGAATTGTCAAATCCGCACTCAAGCCCCACTTCAATCGAGAGATAACTCTCTGCTCTAATCCCGAAAGTTCGGCTGGTGACTTATCGGATGTGATTATCAATTGCTTACCTGCTGAATGCAAACCATTGAATATTTGAAAGAAAACATCTTGTGTCTTTTGTTTATTCGCAAAAAATTGAATGTCATCTATGATCAAGACATCTATCATCATTTGATAGAATTGCAAAAAGTCGTTTGTAGTTTTATTCTTTACGCTGTCAAGATATTGTTGAAAGAATTGCTCGGCAGATATGTAAAGAACTGTTTTATCAGGATAGCGTTGCTTGGTTTCAAGCCCGATTGCGTGAACAAGATGTGTCTTTCCTAAACCTACATTTCCATAAATAAACAAAGGATTGAAAGCAGTCTTTCCCGGATTTTGTGCAACGGCATAACCCGCACTTCGAGCCAAACGATTGCATGCCCCTTCGACAAAATTATCAAAAGAATAGTTTTCGTCCAATTGAGAATTCACTTTTACTTTTTTCAAACCCGGAATGACAAACGGATTAGGAAAGTCTTTCACATTTGTATCCATATTCATAGGTATTGCAGTCGGTGTGTTTTGTGTAGCCAATCTGTCTTTCGAAGGCAAGGTTACATCTTGTCCAACGGTAGAACTATCGATTGCTGTCGAATAAATAAGACGCCCTCCTTCTCCAAGCTCTTTTTTTATCGCAGCTCGTAACTCTCCTATATAGTTTGCTTCCAACCATTCCAAAAAGAACATACTCGGCACCTTCAACGTCAATGTGTCATCCTGCAACGCAAGCGGCTTCAATGGAAGAAACCACGTCTCGAATATATGTTTGTCCGGAAGTATATCCCTAATGAAATCCAAACAATTTTGCCATACCTCATTACAATCCCTCTGCATAATTCTCAATCCTTGTTTTATTTTTTTGACACCTATTTCCAATCAATATTATTCAGTAAAAAAATCAAACGAAAAACGGTTAAAATTTTACCAATCATCACATTAGGCAGATAATTCAAAATTCACCCCCATTTTCTTTTGACGGAGCAAAATTAAACAATTAATTGTGTAAAATATTTATCGATTTTATTTTGCAGATTTCAAAAATTATTTGTAAACAATCCGCATTTTCTATTTTCCATTTTTAAGACAAGCAACCAAGAAACAAACTGCGTTTCTTTATCTGATTGAATTGCAGTACAAATACACTTTATCGCCCCCGTTTTTGCCCTCTGTAAGAAAAAAAAATTAATTAAAAAAATTTTCAAGCATCTTTTTTCAACAAGAAAATCACAATTCTTTTAACAAATTACTAATATTGAAATTCAATTGTTTATGATATTTTTTTCTTGATTAATGAACAATTACACCCGACCAAAGAACGAAAATTTAACATTTGAAATCTTGGAAATTTCTTCCTCAAATTTGTTGGAATTTTCTTCGTTTATCAGAACTTCTATACTGCATTCCATATCGAAAGAATGATGTTTTTGTTGAGCATTGATTTGCTTCAAAAAGCTCATCACCGCATTCATTTTATCGTATGCAAAGGTTATTTTGTAGAATCGCATGACTTTTTTTTCAACAATCACAGCCGATTCCAAGCAAACCTGAGTCGAGGTCTTATAGGCCTTAATCAATCCGCTAACTCCAAGTTTAGTTCCACCAAAATAACGAACGACAACAACCAAAACATTGGTAAGATTATTCGAAAGCAATTGTCCGTATATCGGTTTGCCTGCTGTGGAAGACGGTTCGCCATCATCATTCATACGAAACTCATCTTTGTCGAATCCGAGTATATAAGCATAGCAATGATGTGTTGCATCGTAATATTTCTTTCTCAAATCCGCCAAAATCTGCTTTATTTCGTCCTGCGTTGTTACAGGATAGGCAAAAGCAAGAAACTTACTGCCTTTTTCTTTATATATTGCTTCGGTGTATTTCTCTATGGTAAGGTAACTGTCTGCCATAAGACTTAGTTATTACATCAACATAGGGATTATTCTTTCAAGTCCGTTTGCCAAGGTATCAATTTCGGATTTTGTTGTATAAAGAGCAAACGATGCTCTTGCCGTTCCTGGTATATCAAAATGCTTCATCACCGGTTGAGCACAATGATGTCCTGTTCTGATTGCTATACCCAATTGATCTAAAAGCGTACCGACATCAAACGGATGAACTTTTCCTACATTGAATGAAAGACTGCCTGTTTTGTGAGCAGATTTGGCATATATATTTACGCCATCGATTGCACTCAAACGCTCTTGTGCGTATTCCATTATCTCATCTTCGTAAGCAAAAACTTTATTCAAATCCAATCTTTCAAGAAAACTCAATGCCGCACCCAAGCCTACAACACCGGCAACCGCAGGTGTACCGGCCTCAAATCGATAAGGAGCAACATTAAATGTCGTTTTATCAAAGCTGACTTCCTTAATCATTTCTCCCCCACCCTGATACGGAGGAAGTGTTTCTAAAATTGCTTCTTTACCATAAACAATTCCCACACCCATAGGAGCATAGAGTTTATGGGCTGAAAAACAATAGAAGTCGCAATCAAGTTCCTGCACATCGACTTTTGAATGCACTATCCCTTGAGCCCCATCGACAACCACCCTCAACTCATTTCCTCCAAGGCTTCTTGCTTTTGAAATTATGCTTTTCAAATCATGAACCACTCCAAGCGAATTTGAAACTTGTGCAACAGAGATTATTTTTGTTTTTTCGTTAATCAACTCATCCAAACACTCGATTTGCAACACTCCTTCATCGTTCATAGGAATTACTCTGATATTAAATCCGCGTTTTTCTGCGGCTAATTGCCACGGAACTATATTGGAGTGGTGTTCACTTTCGGAAAGAATTATTTCATCTCCGATTTGCAAATTTTGAGTCAAGGTTTCGGCAAGCAGATTCAAGCCTTCGGTCGTTCCTCTTGTGTATATGATTTCGGAAGTCTTGTTTGCATTCAAATACTTTCTTACCTGCTCTCTTACCTTTTCAAACATATCGGTGGCAATTTGGCTCAAGGAATGTACGCCTCGGTGAACGTTTGCATTGTAATGGCAATAGTAATCACTCATTGCCTCAATCACACATTTAGGTTTTTGAGTTGTTGCCGCATTATCCAAATAGATCAAAGGTTTTCCGTTGATTGTTTCATTCAGTATAGGAAATTCCTTTCTTATTGCCTCGATATCCATATTTATATCTTAGTTTGATTTTCAACCATTTACAAATCGAAATATTTATCTCTCGATATGCTTGTTTTCTTTCTTGATTTCAGAAAATTGTTTCTTGATTTCGCTCGAACGATTCTTTGTTTTATTTTTCTGAATCTTTGTTTTGTAACGCTCTTTCAAAAAGGCATTTTATGTATGTATTGTAACACTGAAAATAATTCTCGAATCAAAGAATTACATTATCATTTCCATTCTCTGTTTCAAGCCGTCCATAAGTGTATTCAAAGCTTTTTCCAATTGCTTTTTGATCATCATGGCAGCAATTTGAGGAACATCCAATTCGATTGTCGCTTGAACATTACACTTGTATGGTTCTGTCTTTTCGAAGTCTAGACTCAAAATAAAATTAAAAGGCATTGAAGATTGTATATCTGTATCGTTTGTTATCACAATCTTGTCATAAGGTACTCGACTGAGCATTTTCAAACCACAATCCCCCATTCCATTGACCGTAAAACTGCATTTATCTTCCGTTGCCTTGAAATTTTGAATTTTATCGTTAGCCATAAGCGAGAAATTCGAAAAGTTCTTCATATAATCGAAGACAAATTCCACATTTCTCTTTATTTCTGTTTTTTTACTCTCTACCTTTACCATATCATTCAATTAAAAAGGGCGTTACATTTGCATTATAACGCCCGTATTCGTTTTTTTAGATTCGACAATTCAATTATTTCATTCTTTCTTCTGACCATTGCTCAGGATTTTCTCTCCATTTGGTTAATGAAGACAAGTCTTCCTTCGCAATAAAGCTCTCTTCAGCTGCCAATTCTATCAGATTGTGATAGTCAGTTATTGTGTTAAGCGGCATTTGCTTGTTTTCGAAAGCTTGTTTTGCAACTTCAAGATTATAAGTGAAGATTGCAGCCATGCCTTTTACTATACAACCTGCATCTCTCAAAGCATCGACTGCCAACAAACTGCTTTTACCCGTGGAAACCAAGTCTTCGATTACCACAACTGTTTGTCCGCTTTTCAAATCTCCCTCAATCTTATTTCCCAAACCATGTTTCTTTTCTTCCGGACGAACATATACGAATGGCTTTCCAAGAGCTTGTGCAACCAATACTCCTTGTGGAATACCGCCTGTTGCAACCCCTGCAATCACATCAACATCGGCATACAATTCTTTCACGATCGAAACGAACTGTTCGCAGATGAATGTTCTTATTTCTGGATAAGACAAAGTTACTCTATTGTCGCAATAAATCGGCGACTTTCTTCCGGATGCCCAAGTGAAAGGATTTTC
>DEPP01000116.1:26106-33633 GCA_002358835.1 Bacteroidales bacterium UBA3389 | reverse complement strand
GCAATAAAAATCGGGCTGCTTGTTTAGCTGTTTCTTTATTTAAAATCATGATGCAAAGATACAACATTTTCAATAAATACAACAAGATTTGCATATTAAATGACGAATCTTTCGAGTCCTCGAATGAGACTTGCAGAGTAATAAAATGTACTCCTGAAAACGTAAATTCAATCGATTTTTCAGTTTTTTTTAACGATAATTCACGCCAAGATATCATAATTATTGTTAAAAATATAACTACCGAAGAAGTTTTTTCCAAAGCCATAAAAAAGCTAAAATTCGTTCAAGCCGCAGGAGGTTTGGTTCAAAACGAAGAAAACGAGTTCTTGTTTATCTACAGAGCAAAACATTGGGATTTACCAAAAGGACATAGAGAGACGGGAGAAGATTTGGATTTTACGGCAGTAAGAGAGGTTGAAGAAGAAACAGGGATTGAGAACATCGACCTGAAGGATTATCTCGGCACAACCTATCATACATATATTCTTAACGGCAAACGCGAAATCAAAGAAACACATTGGTACTCTATGTCTGCAAAAAAGACAGACAAACTCGTACCTCAAAAAGAAGAAGGCATACAAAAAGCGGAGTGGCTCACAAAAGAGAAAATCGAATCACAAGCTAAGAAAATCTATCCTTCAATACAAGATTTACTTATCAGAATCGGTTTTTGCTTCAATCAAACATTGTAGTGTTGTTCGGCTTTTTTGTTCTATCAAGATATTGTAAGACGACATATCTATTGCGTTTTCTATAGAGTTGTTTTGATAGTGTCGTATCGTAACAAGTTTCAGAGAGTTATTATATCTCACACTATAACTTTGTTGCAAAGATTCGATTATATCAAACAACACATTGTCATTTCTATCAAAACAAATCGAAAAACTCAATGCGGAATTTTGCAACATATTTACCCTGACTCCGAACTTGGAAAGCACACCAAAAATTGTTGAAATATTATCTTCGGCAATAAAAGAAAAGTCTTTAGGACATATAGACAAGAGTGTTTGATTGTCCTTAAAGATATAATTCGGCACGACAGGCAATAGTTCCGAGCAATCTGCAATTATCGTTCCTTTTTTCTCAGGAGCATTGAAACTCTTTACAAACAACGGAATACTCTTATTTTCCAATGGTTTGATTGTTTTCGGATGTATTACCGATGCTCCATAATATGACAATTCTATAGCTTCTTTATACGGCACTTGCTCAAGCAAACAAGTCTCTTTCATCCGCTTAGGGTCGGCATTCATCAAGCCCGCAACATCTTTCCATATTGTCATACTTTTCGCATTTAAGCAATAAGCGAATATGGCTGCAGAGAAATCCGAACCTTCTCTTCCAAGCGTTGTGGTATATCCTTGTTTTGTAGAACCAATAAAACCTTGCGTGAGTATTGTATCAAAATCACAAAACAACGGAAGCAAGTTTTGTTCGACTGCTTCTTGAGTTTGTTTCCAGATTATCTCCGAATTACGGAAATTGTTATTGGTTTTGATAAAATCTTGTGCAAAAACGTGTTTGTGGCAATAGTGAATCGCACTCATATAAGATGAAATTATGCTTGTCGAAATTCGTTCTCCGTACGATACCATGCTGTCATAAAGAAAATCATAGTCATTCGGATTCAGTGTAATCAGTTTTGCACGACTTTCCTCTATGATAAGACCAACCAAACTCTTACAAGCATCCTTTGCTTCTTCATCTTCAAACAATCCTTCTATTATTTCAAAATGATAAGACAAGAGAGCAGAATACTCTTCCTCATTTACACGGTTTTCTTTATGCCATAAATTCACTATTCTTTCAAGAGCATTTGTAGTCTTTCCCATAGCCGAAACAACAACCACACGTTTTTTCGATTCTCTTTTCAGAATAGAGATTACATTCTTTACAGCCACTGCCGTATTTACTGATGCTCCTCCGAATTTTTCAACAAATATTTCCACCATACAACGTTTTTGAAACGCAAAACTACAAAAAAAATATCTATCTTCAAGTTTTATTTTGTTGTAAGTAGCTTTTTTTGTACCTTTGCAGATATTTATTTGATAAGAATATGAAAAGAAAAAACAAGTCTCTCAGTCTGTGGAGTGCAAACTTTTCAACAGTTTTAAGCATCTCGCTCGTGATGTTTCTTTTAGGCTTTATAATGCTGTTTGTTTACCACACCTACACAACGAGCCAGCAAATCAAAGAACAGGTTTCCTTTATTGTGTATCTGAATCTTGATGTCGATGAGCAGCAAGCAAAAGAATTGGAAGCTGAAATAAAGAAAAATCCAAAGGTAAAATCGACAGCATACATTTCTTCCGAGCAAGCGGCACAGATGATGAACAAAATAATGGGCGATGATCACCTTTTGGTTTTGGATTCCATAAATCCGTATCAGTCTTCGATAGAAGTAAACTTCAAAGCTCAAGCATTAAACCTATCGGAAATAAAACAATTCATCGTTGCCGTTGAAGCAAAAGACATAGTCGATGTTGTAGATTACCGACACGACCTTATAACAAACATAAACGATGTTATATACAACGTCAGTGCTTTTATTTTCATATTGTTCCTTTGTTTGCTATTCATAGCAATAACATTGATAAATCACACAATAAGACTTACTATCAGCAGTAAACGTTTGCAAATACACTCTATGGAATTGGTTGGAGCAAAACCGGGATTCATCAGAAGACCTTTTGTTGCTCGCGGAGTATTGCTTGGACTTTTAGGCTCTGTATTGGCAGATTGTTTATTGACAGGTTTGTTGTATTGGATTTATTCTTCAATCAAAGGATTCGTTTTACAAGAACACATCATCGTTTACCTTGCAATCGGTGCCACAATCGTGATATTGGGAGTTTTACTTTCGTTCTCTTTCACATTCAGAGCCGTAAGGAAAAGCATGAATCTTACAAGCAGTCGTTTATATAAATAAAACAAAATAATTGATCATGAAAAACACAAAAGAGACACAAATAAAGGACACAAAAATAGCAGAAGAAGGAAAGAGTGATTTTGTATTCGGCAAGATGAATTACATAATCATGGGCATCGGATTGGTTGTTCTTGCCATAGGATACATACTTCTAAGTGGCGGAGGCAGTGATAATCCGGACCAATTCAACGAAGCACTATTCAACAGCAGAAGAATGTTTTGGGCACCGCTATTTATTGTAGGTGGTTTGGCAATCGAAGTATTCGCAATAATGAAAAAACAAAAATAAGATATGAACATAATTGAAGCGATTATAATTTCGATAGTTGAAGGCTTGACAGAATTTTTGCCGGTCTCGTCAACAGGACACATGATCTTGACTCAAGGAATTTTAGGCGTAAAAAGCGATGAATTTGTTAAGCTTTTCACAGTCTGTATCCAATTCGGAGCAATTCTTTCTGTGCTTGTGATGTATTGGAAACGCTTTTTTCAGACATGGGGCTTTTATTGGAAGTTATTAGTTGCCTTTTTACCTGCGGCGGTTATAGGTTTCTTGGCAGGAGATTTGATTGACAGTTTTTTGGAAAACGTTTGGGTGGTATCGATTATGCTTGTAATCGGTGGAGTCTTTATGTTGTTTGCAGACAAATGGTTTAACAAACCGCAAGAAGACCAAACCATAACCTACAAGAAAAGTTTGATGATAGGTTTAGCACAATGTATTGCTATGATTCCGGGAGTCAGCCGTTCGATGGCAACAATCGTCGGAGGTATGACACAAAAACTATCTCGCAAAACAGCCGCCGAATTCTCGTTTTTCCTCGCTGTGCCCACTATGGCTGCGGCTTCGGGATACAAACTCTTGAAAGCATTCACCTCAGACACAGGAATGCAACTATTGAGCGATAATTGGCTTACACTTTTGATAGGAAACGTTGTTGCTTTCATTGTTGCGATTCTTGCAATCAAGTTTTTCATCGATTTTCTTACAAAATATGGTTTCAAGGCATTTGGTTACTACCGTATAATTGTAGGTTTGGTTATCATTGTTTTAATGTTCTGCGGAATACCATTGGAGGTTTAATATATGGAAATCACACCCGAGCAAGGTGGCTTTATACTTTTGAATAAACCATACACTTGGACATCTTTTCAAGCCACGAAAAAGATTCAATACATACTGAAAAGACATTTCGGACTTAAGAAAATAAAGATAGGACACGCAGGAACGCTTGATCCGTTAGCCACAGGATTGTTAGTTTTATGCGTTGGCAAATACACAAAACGTATAGAGGAATTTCAGGCTCAAGAAAAAGAATACACCGGAACGATACATCTTGGAGCTACAACACCGAGTTACGACTTGGAAACCGAAATCGACAACACCTACCCTGTTGAACACATTAACGAAAATCTTATTTACGAAACTGCAAAAGCCTTCATAGGAGAACAAAGTCAGATTCCGCCTATATTTTCCGCACTCAAAATAAACGGAGTCAGGGCTTACACAAAAGCACGCGAAGGGAAAGAAGTCGAAATCAAAGAAAGAACGATACACATTTACGACTTTGAAATAACAGATATACGTTTTCCAGAAGTAGATTTCAGAATACGCTGTTCAAAAGGCACTTATATACGTTCGATTGCGAGAGATTTCGGAGCAAAACTAAACAGTGGAGCCTATCTTTCGGCACTTTGTCGCACAAAAATCGGTGATTTCAAACTTTCGGAAGCCTTTTCGATTGAGCAAGTCGAAGAACAATTCCCTCCAAAAAGCACAACCGAAGCACGCCAATAAGGTTCAAACTATCATATCGAACAAACGATTAAACACATCAAATAATCATTCCGATAAAACGAAGAAACATTAAATCGTTTCTTGATTTCGCTCGAACGAAACTTGATTTCAGAAAATTAAAACAAAGAGTTATTTTACTGAACTTTTGAACAAGAAAAAAGGAAATGCAAATCGCATTTCCTTTTCTTGTTATCCTTGTTTTTGGTTCTATCTTACAATGAATTTCTTCGTTAATGAGCCTTTGTCGGTTTTGATTATAATGAAATATGTTCCCGATTTGTAGCTTGCAACATCAAGAGTCAGCTCTCTTGTGTTAAGTTCCCAATGCTCGATCACACGATTCATCGCATCTATAACCTCAATCTCCGTTATGTTGTAGTCAGAGCGTATATTCAAAACTTCATCTGTCGGGTTAGGATAAAGCTCTATGTCATTATCTGCCAATACCGTTGCTATATAACTATCTCCGCCACCTGTCGATGTTGAATCATCATCCGTCGAAGTTGAGTTTTCTAACGCTCTTATCGGACAAACCCCAACTGACCTATATACTGCAGTATCGCAATTGGAAGCAGGATGAGTTTGATATCTTGCAAGATATTCATAACTTCTACTTTCTAAAGTCCAATTAACATCATCAACATGAGTCCATGTCCTGTCATGACAGAATTGAACGTATGGTTTGTACTTTGCACTCACGCCATAAGGGACACAATCTGTAGATCCGGAAAGAAGATCCCACGCATATTCATTCAAAGTCATAAATACTAACGATGTCGTAATATCTACATGACACATTGTATTATGTCTGTATGCAATATGATAGTCATCATACAAAACGAGTGTGTCATCTAACATAAATTCTGCCCAATCATATGCAAAATTGAATATTCCCGCTGTATCATAAACACAAAACGATTGCATATAATACATAGTAGCAAGATCTTTATCCCAAATGCTTATATCTACAGTATCTGTCATTCCATAGTATGTAGGTAGGTTACCAATCAATGCTGCTACCCCCATGATAGAAACACTATCCCCTTGTTTGACTTCAAACCTTTGTGCATACGCAACAGAAGTTGAATCAAGAAATCCGCTACCATTTATTGACAAATTTGTACAAGCTGCTTCATCTGAACAGAGAGCTGTTTTCACATTACTATAATTAGTATCTATGATTGGCGGGAAAATATATTGATTAAAATGTGCTGAACTTACGAAAGCCGAATCCAATTGTGCTTTTGCAAAAAACGGCAAGAACAAAAAAACAATTAAAACAAGCGGTGTTATAAAACTCTTTCTTCTCATAAAATTTCTATTTATTACAATTAAACAATCAATCATGACAATCTACATTTAAATTACTATTATCAAAGTAGCCCTGTATAGTACTCCAATTTACATTAGGGTGATTATAAATTGTCAAATCAAGAATAGTTACCCCATTTGACAGATTGGAAATAAACACATCCGTTTTTTCATAAACAGAACAAGAATTAGGATATTCCTCCATGGTACTGATACCCAACAATTGAGTCGGATAAGACGGATAATACTTATATACACCTGCAACGGCATATTTATCATTCGATATTATACTGAAATGATTTAATTGATTTTGAGTAGTCAAATAATTCAAAAAAGCAGTATAAGTACTATCTTCATTCGGATCTATAAAACATATTGTTTGTTGCGTACCATGTGATTCAAAGAAGTTACTATGCAACATAAGCAATTTCTTTTGATAGGTTGAATATTCCATCTCTAAGAGTTTATTATCTTTATTTTCATGCATAACAAAATGAGATGGCAATACAATTGTTGTGTCCTTAAGCAATAGATTTAACATTGTAAAATTAAATAAACCACTCATAGCAGAAACTCCTACTGCTAAAACATCGTTGGTGATTTTTGCAATATGAAGCGGATAATCATAAGGATGAGATGTAGTGTTAAAAGTTATGTTTTGAAAATTATACATACAACTAAAAGTATTGGTCAAATGGTTATCCAAAGGGTAATATCGCACTATATACTGGTTATCCGGATATATACGACTCACTGTTGCTATTTTATCCTCTAACAAACAAATATCATGCATTATTTCTTTCTGAGTCGTCGATATGTAAGCACTTAGCAATGTTTCACAATTAAGATTTGAATTATTGATTTCAGCATTCAGTTGAACAACTCTTCCGGGCAACGTTGTTGAAAGCCCATTATCTCCAATTGCAACAATATTTACTCTATATTCATCAAGATAGTAAGCTACCAGCTTAGTTAAATTCTGAACTAAGGTAATGCTCACCACTTCATAATTGGGATTGTGATTGTAGAAGCATTCATATACACTAATACGACCTATAATCCCGTCATAATTATTTGTTTGAATATTCAATCGTTTACCACAAAAATATAAAGTGTCTCCCAATATCGTAAAATCAGAAACAATGATATTTGTATCATTCAAACAGAATTGCTCTACTGTATTATTAACCCCTTCCCATTTTGTAAAGAAAAACTGATTTCCTCCAAGTTGATTACCAACACTTATTGGGAATTTATATCTGTATTGTCTTACTTTTTGATATTGAACTTCTGTTTGCATATCATTATGCATTGTCAACTCATCATATGTTGTCCAACTCTGTGCCTGCAATGGAGAAGTGGCAAATAGTATCAACATTGCAAGCAGAAAAATGTTTGTAAAATATTTCTTTTTCATTATTATCACCTGTTTGGTTAAAAAAGTTATTATCTGCAATCCTTGTTTGGATTTATTTTTCGGCTGTTT
>DEPP01000116.1:20570-26073 GCA_002358835.1 Bacteroidales bacterium UBA3389 | reverse complement strand
AGGGGATAGAAAGCAAACAGCCTCACAGGCTCAAGTTATTCTTTCCGAGTATCTGAATAGAATTTATATTCATATCGTTTAAGATATTTTGACTCTGCAAATATATGAATAAAAATTTGATTCACAAATACAACTCAGTGAGAAAAATAAATATTTTTAGGATTAAAGCAAAAGTAAACGACGAAAGCTCTTTTCTAAGTATTGTTTCTTCTTTGCAAACAAGTGATTAAAACCCACAAAATATGCTTTTGATTTTCAGTGTCTTGGATGTGCAAAAATAAATCTTTGTTTTAGGAAATTGTTTCTTGATTTCGTTCGAGCGAAACTTGATTTCAGAAAATTAAAAAGAAGAGTTACTTTTCTCAAACAAAGAGTTGTTCAAATAAAATCAAGGTATGATTTTTCGAAAAGAAGACATATTTTCTTGAAATTCCTTTTTAGTTATTCGAATCACAGAACAAATATTGCTAAAAACATAAATGCGAGATTTCTTTTCAGAAACCCCGCATTTATTATCAAATTTCAATAAAGTCTATTGTTCTCTTGCACCAACTCTATCCATAGCACAACGGAATCCTATCCAACTTGTACTTGCATTTTGGTCCAAATATCTTCTTTGTCCGGGACTTAGGTAGAATGCTCTGTCTTTCCAAGAGCCACCTTTCACCACTCTGGCTTTGTCATCCACCATTGAAGTCTTGCCATAGTCGTACATACCGCTTGTTTCTGACTTTTTAGCTTCGCCTTCGTAGCCTTCTTCACCTTCATCTTCGAATACCTCTTCGCCACCTTCTTCTTCACTGCCTTCGGTTATCCAAGCATCTGTCAATTGTGAAGCTAAGTCTCCGTCCAAATAGTTTATATTATCTGATTGTCTGTAGTTCAATCTGTTTATACATTCTTCTGTTGTAACAGCTCTGTAAGATATTCTACCCAAAGAGTCTTTTTCAGCAATCATTCCATCACTGTCTGTAACCTTTGTCATATATACGTTACCTCTATATGGATTCACATCTTCAGCATCCAATCCTGTGTTTGGTCTGTAAACATCCATCACCCATTCTGAAACGTTTCCTGCCATGTTGTAAAGACCGTAATCATTAGGGAAATAGAATGTAACAGGGGCTGTGTATTCCCAATGGTCGTTCAAAGCACTTGCAACACCCATTGCATCACCTCGACTTCTCTTAAAGTTAGCCAACATCTCTCCATAGTACTTTTTGTCAGCTGTTCTTGTGATATGACCATTCCAAGGATAGATTCTACGTTCAACGATTCTTTCATCAACTGTATTACCTACCAATGCCAATGCTGCATATTCCCATTCTGCTTCGGTTGGAAGTCTGAATCGTGGCAACAAAATACCGTCTTCTTGTTGTACTTTACGAGTTCCAGATGAGTTAGGATTCAAATCCTCCAAGTCTTCCTTAACATAACCCTCGTATTGTCCTGCATAGTAAGCATCAGTTGTGAAAACGTTATCACCTTGTTGGTCCGGGTCTATCATTTCCAACACTCCGGCTTCAACTAATATCATTTCATTTACACGATCTGTTCTCCAAGTACAATAATCTGAAGCTTGAACCCAGCTAACTCCCACAACAGGATAATCAGCCCAAGATGGATGACGGAAATAATAGTCAACCATTGGTTCGTTATAGCTTAATTTAGATCTCCAAACCAAAGTATCAGGAAGTGCTCTTTGGTAAACCTCTGGATAATCATTGCCATACACTCTGTTCAACCAATAAAGGTATTCTCTGTATGCATGATTTGTTACCTCACATTCATCCATATAGAACGATGAAACAGTAACCTTTTTAGGTTGATTGTGCCATTCGTATCTCACATTGTCAGTCATGGAACCCATAACAAACGCTCCACCTTCAACAAACACCATTCCGGGAGGAGTTGCTTGTTCTTTTACTTTTGCAGATTCAAATCCACCCCAAGCAGGATCATCCAAATTCCAACCGGTCGTTGAAGACGTTTCTTTACTTTTGCAGCCGAAGAAAAGGGCTACAACACTCAATCCAAGAATTGCTTTACCGACTAATCTCATATTATTTGTTTGTTTTTGTTTTTCTTTATATTATATATCTGTTTTCCGATTTTGCTCCATTAGAATGAAGGACACTTGATCGGTTTTATCTTTTTACGTTTTTCCGGACAAGGAAGCTGTGCTCCAAGTGTGATTTCGTGAGCTCCACCCGATACATTCGACAACTTAGATACTGTAATGTCGTAGCTGTATCCGATTTTGAACGAATTGTGTTGCACACCGAACATCAATACAAGTGCATCTGAATTCTCGAAAGTAATAGATTGACGGAACCAAGCACCAACTATGAACGGACTCCAATCCAAATACAAACCGTAATTTATCATTTGGAACTTGCCTTGCATGCTATAAATGATGTTAGGTGAAATTATAGGAGCACCAAAGAAAGCATTGGTTCTTCTTTGGTCTCTTGCCAAGTTGAATCTCATACCTGCATTGGCTGTAAACCTTAGAGGAATACGATTGTACGAAATAAAACCGTCATCAGGTCTCAAAAGGTTGAAAGCAGATGCTCCAACGAACCAATTTTCTCCATAAACAACCATACCGGCTGCAATATCGAAATAAGTATGCGACAAATCACCCGGTCTTTCTGCCATAGTTGTATAAATGAATCCGTAACGTGGATCGATCATATCAGGGAATGACAATTGATCCCAATCCAAACTACGATTCGTAAGGCTTGCTTGAGCCGCCATATTAAAAAACACATCTCTCGACAACTTCAATCTCAAAGAGTAAATCAAAACAGCAGTGTTTGTTCTATAAAACTCGCTTTGAGCATCACTCATAATCATCGCACCGATACCGCCCGACAAGAAATCGAAATGCTGATCATAGCTTGCCGTAAAGGTCTTAAAGGCATCCAATCCCGGCCATTGATTTCTGTAAGACAAAGAAAATCTCGGGCAAACAGCCGTTCCTGCCAAAGCAGGGTTAGTATAAAGTGGATTAGCATAAAATTGAGAAAAATGCGGATCTTGAGCCTTAACTCCGGCACAAAGACTCACAATTGCAACCACAAGAATCAATATTTTTTTCTTCATACTCTGTGTTTATATAGCTTAACAAATAAACTTTAGCACTTTACTTTGAATTGGCAATATTACAAAAAAATATGCAAATAACGTGCTTTTATTTTCACTTTTTAATGTTTTTCGAAAGTCTTCTTTCTTAACACTCTTATTTATCAGCAGTTAAGATTTACTTTTCTTAATATTGCCCACACACTTTATTATACTGCAAAATCCTTTTTTTGTTTCATTTTTAGGCCTCTTTACTGAAAAAACAACGATTCCAAGCAAGAGAAAAATGATTCTTGATTTCATTTTTTTCTTTCTTTGTTTCAGAAAATTCTTTCTTTGATTCGCTAAAATGTTTCTTTGTTTTATTTTTACGAAACTCAGGCTTCGGATTTCATCTGTTGCATCGAACAAAGCGAAGCGTATAATCCGTTCAATTCTATCAACTCTTGATGAGTGCCTTTTTCGACAAGTTCGCCACCATTCAAAACAACGATATTCGGAAAGTGCTTTATGGACGAAAGTCTGTGAGCAATCGAAATTATTATCTTGTCTTTACTTAATTCATCGATTGCCTGCTGAATATATTTTTCGCTTACGGTATCCAAAGCCGAAGTTGCCTCATCGAGAATCAATACATCCGCATTTTTCAATACGGCTCTTGCTATCGAAAGTCTTTGTTTCTGTCCTCCCGAAAGAGTGTTTCCACCATCTCCCAAGCGAGTTTGATATCCTCTTTCCATTTCAGAGATAAACTCATCGGCTTTTGCAATCTTCGCAGCTTGAATCACATCTTCTTCATTGCAATTTTCGTTTCCGAATTTAAGGTTATCGATTACCGTATCATTAAACAAAACCGTATCTTGCGAAACAATGGCTATACGATTTCTTATCTCAACTCCCGAAATATCCGAAACAGATACCGAATTATAAGTAATATCACCCCTTGATGGCGTATAGAATTTCAGCAACAAATCAATCAAAGTGCTCTTTCCTGCTCCGCTCGGTCCTACAACTGCTGTTGGTTTTCCCTTTTCAAATTTCAGATTTATGTTTTTCAAAACATCGGTTTGATTGTAGGCAAATGATAAATTCTTAACCTCAATCGAATCGATTTTTTCTTCAAGTTTGAAATCTGTATTTTCGTTTTCTGTCACTCTTTCGGCACAAATGATTTCTGCAATTCTGTATTCGGCTGCCTGACCTTTCTTGATATTATACAAAGACGTGGAAAAGTCTTTTGCAGGCTTTATTATGAGGGTGAAGATTATAAGATAGACGATAAAGAAATCAGCACTCATTTGCGGAGGAGTTGAAACAATGTAAGTCGTTCCCAAAAGCAAGATTCCTATAACCATGCAATTGCCGAAGAATTCGCTCTGCGGTGAAGCCAAATCCACTTTTCTATATATCTTTGTCCTCAATCGGGTATAGGAAGAGTTAAATTTGGCGAATCCTTTACAAACAAAATCGATTGCAGTATGCGATTTGATGATTCTCAATCCCGAAATTGTTTCTTCCAATCTTGAAATCAATTCTGCAGATTCTTGTTGCATCTGTTTAGAACTTCTCCTTAACTTTCGTGAAATGAAAGATACAACCGCTCCTATCACAGGAACAACAACCAAAGAGGTCAAAGTAAGAGAAAAATTCATATAAAGCAACACTGCGAAATAAAGCACTACATTTATCACCACCGAAACCAACGATTGCAATCCTTGCAAGACATTTTGGTCATACTCAACCAAATCGGCACTAAGACGAGAAATCAAATCTCCTTTCTTGTATCGATTCATAAAAGCAATACTTTGGTTTGTATAACTCTTAATCAGGTCATTTCGCATATTGCGAACAATCTTTGCTCTTGTCGAAACAACAAAATAGCTTGCCAAATAGGTAAACAAATCTTTGAGAAAATAGATTCCGAATATCAATCCTGCAAAAATCCACAAAGCTTTTTCTTTGCCGAATGCGATAAAGTAGCAGTAAATGCTGTTTAGAATCTTCTCTAATTCGGAAGGGTTTGCAGTCTGTTCAAGTTGCGTTCCGAAAAGTATTTGCAAGAAATTGCTTATCGAAAGAATCGATGCTATCGAAAAGGCTGTAGCCATACACATAAGAACGAAGTAAAGCACTATGTTCCCAATGTATGGCTTCAGATATTGTTTTGTTATTTTTTTATCGTTGCTTGTCTGCATCTATAGCTTGTTTCCATAAACTCCGACGTAGTTTGATGGAGTTATGGCTTTCATTCGTTGTTTTGTTTGCTCGTCAACATCAAGCGTATCTATGAACTCAGAAATCGTTTCTTTGGTTATCTTGGCGTTTGTACGAGTCAGTGCCTTCAAAGTTTCATACGGATTAGGGTAATCCATACTTCTCAAAATCGTTTGCAAAGCTTCTGCAACCACAGCCCAGT
>DEPP01000116.1:20304-20530 GCA_002358835.1 Bacteroidales bacterium UBA3389 | reverse complement strand
GTCTCTCTCTAATGCTTGCGGGTTAAGAATGATTTTGTTCATTCCCTTAATGATTGAGTTCAACGCAATAATGGTATGAGCAATCGGAACGCCTATGTTGCGGCTTACTGTTGAGTCTGTCAAGTCTCTTTGCAATCTTGAAATCGGCAACTTCAAAGAAAGATGTGTCAAAACTGCATTTGCCAAGCCTAAATTACCTTCTGCGTTTTCGAAATCTATAGGATTA
>DEPP01000116.1:13306-20273 GCA_002358835.1 Bacteroidales bacterium UBA3389 | reverse complement strand
ATAGGATTAACCTTGTGAGGCATTGCAGAAGAGCCGACTTCTCCCTCTTTTATTTTTTGCTTAAAGTATTCCATCGAAATGTATTGCCACATATCTCTGCAGAAATCAAGCAATATCACATTCAAACGGCGTAAGTTATCAAAATATGCCGATAAGTTGTCGTAGTTTTCAATTTGCGTTGTGAACAAAGAGCGTTTCAATCCTATTCTTTCACAGAATCCATTTGCGAAATCCACCCAATCATATTGCGGAAATGCGATATTATGAGCATTAAAGTTACCTGTTGCTCCACCGAATTTTGCAGAGAAAGGAATGGCATCAAAATATGCCAATTGTTGTTGCAAACGATAGACGAATACTTGCAGCTCTTTGCCGAGCAAAGTCGGAGATGCAGGTTGTCCGTGTGTGTGTGCCAACATCGGAACGTTATTCCATTCTTGTGCTTTTTGAGAAAGAATTTCCAAAACCTCATTCAACATCGGCAAAAGAGTCTCATTGTGGCAATCTCTCAAAGAAAGCGGAACTGAAGTGTTGTTTATATCCTGAGAAGTCAAGCCAAAATGAATGTATTCCTTGTGTTCGCCCAACCCCAATGCCTCAAAGTGTTTTTTCAAAAAGTATTCCACCGCTTTGACATCGTGATTGGTTGTCTTTTCTATTTCCTTTACTTCTTTTGCATCTTCGAGAGAGAAATTTCTATAAATGTCTCGCATCTTCTCAAAGCTGCTTTGCGGAATATCTTTCAATTGTTCAAGCGGCAATTCGCAAAGAGCGATGAAATATTCCACTTCTACCTTGACTCTATACTTGATTAGAGACGCTTCAGAAAAGTAATCTGATAATTTTTCTGTCGATCTGCGGTATCTTCCGTCAATCGGACTTATTGCATTCAATGTTTCCATTTCTAAAATCTTCTGTTTATAATGTTTCCTGACTTAATCAATTTATCCAAAACAGGACTGTGCAAAGTGTTCCTTATAGCCTCGATATGCCTTGCCCCATGCGTATCAGTCCCTAAAAGTTCTATCATTTCTTCTTCAACGAGGCGTTTTGCCAAACCATACACTTCATCTCCGAAATAGCCGCCGAGACTCATCGTATTGAGCTGAAACAAAATTCCTCTGTCTTTTAATTCTTCGAATTTCTCGAAATCTTTATACCAAAACAAGTATCGTTCGGGGTGAGCGAGAATTAATCTATATCCGGCAAGCTGTAATTCGAACAAATACTCGTTCAAGCCCATCGGTGGAGCGTAAAACGGTAACTCAATCAAAAGATGGTTTCCGCAAAACGTCTTAAACATTCTCGATTTCAAACGTTCATGAAAGTCATCATCAATTCTATGCTCTGCTCCCACCTCTATGGTTAATCCGATTCCCGACATCTTTGCCTCATGCCTCAATTTCTCACACAATTCATCGAGTTCGTTTACGTCATTTGGGAAGACCTCGGCTTTGACATGGGGAGTCGTGATTACTTTTTTGAAGCCTAAACTTTCTAAATCTTTCAATAAGGCAATCGAAGTCTCCATATCGGGCGAGCCGTCGTCGATTCCCGGTATCAAATGCGAGTGTACATCGGTGTGAAGCACGCTCAAATCAATCGCTTCCTTCAATTTCTTTTCTTTCTTCGAGAACAAACCGAACAATCCCATACGTTTGTTTTTACTTAATCAACTTCAATTGTTTTATGGTCTCCATAGGATTTTCCGAAGCAAAGACTGCACTTCCTGCAACCAAGACATCGGCTCCGCACTCGTACAATCGTTCTGCGTTTTGAGTGTTTACACCTCCGTCTATCTCGATCAAACAATACGGATTCTTCTTTTCTATCATTTCTTTCAAGCGTGAAGTTCTCTCATAGGTGTTTTCTATGAATTTTTGCCCGCCGAAACCCGGATTAACGCTCATCAGCATAACCACATCGCACATCGGCAGAATGTCTTCCAAGAGTCCGACAGACGTATGCGGATTCAAAACGACTCCCGACTGCATTCCCAACTCTCTGATTCTGCTCAGACTTCTGTGAAGATGCGTACAAGCTTCGTAATGCACCGAAAGAATATCCGCACCGCAAGCCTTGAAATCCTCGAAATAACGATCCGGATCCATTATCATAAGGTGTACATCGAGCGGCTTTTGAGATAATTTCTTTATATGCTTGACAACAGGTTGTCCGAATGAGATATTGGGAACGAACATACCGTCCATGATATCCAGATGCAGCCAATCCGCTTCGCTTTTGTTCAACATATCGATGTCTCTGCCCATATTGCAGAAATCAACCGACAACAAAGAAGGTGCTACCAAATGTGCCATAATTCTATACTTGTTTTGAGTTTAACGTTTCTTTGTTTTAGATTTTTCTTTCTTTGATTCGTTGTTTTTATTCTTGAATCCGCTGTTTTTATTCTTTGAAGCACTTCTTCCGCGACGCTCTCTGTCATCACTTTTCTTTCGTTTCGCTTCCGCAGGCTCAAACACTATCTGTCTGCCCTTAACGAATTTGTCTTCTAAAGCAAACATCAGATCCTCCACCCAACGACTGCCGATTTCTATATAAGAGAAGTTATCCATTATGTCAATCCTTCCGATTTCCACTCTTTCTCTCGGCATTGCGTCGTTAATCATTGCGATTATTCTTTGCGGAACAATGCGGTCGCGTCTACCCAACGAAATAAACATTCTCGTCATTCCGCCTTTGTCATTCTTCGAGTTCTTTTTGTCTTTCGTCTTCTTATCTTTCTTTTCAGGCTTTGTATCGTCCACATTCAAGTCCGGAGCACCCTTATAGTAGTCAAGAAAACGATTAAACTCCAAAGAAACGAACTTCTTTATAAGCTCTTCTCTATCCAACCAGCTCAATTTCGCAACAATCTCAGGTAAGAAATCACCAATTTCCTCTTCATCGACAACCGTCTGCTCGACTTTGTTTATCATATTGAAGAGTTGCTTGCGGCAAACCTGCTTTCCGGTCGGTATCTCAGCCTTTTCGAATGTCTTCTTTATGAGTTTCTCTATGTTTTTTATCTTATACTTTTCTTTAAGGTTGAGAATCGCAATCGAAATACCTTGTTTGTCTGCTCTGCCTGTACGTCCCGAACGATGCACATACTGTTCCAATTCATCGGGAAGGTTATAATTTATCACATGAGTAAGATTGCTCACATCCAAACCTCTTGCCGCCACATCGGTAGCAACGAGCATTTGAATATTTCTCAAACGGAAACGACTCATGACGTGATCTCGTTGAGCCTGAGAAAGGTCTCCGTGCAGGCTGTCGGCGTTGTAGCCGTCGCGAATAAGCATATCAGCCACTTCCTGCGTCTCTACTTTTGTCCGACAGAAGATTATCGCATATATATCGGGGTAATAATCCGCTATTCTTTTGAGTGCCAAATACCGATCCTTGGCGTGAACCAAGTAATAGAAGTGTCGCACGTTGTTACTGCCTTGATTGCGGCTTCCGATTTGGATTCGCTCCGGCGAGTCTTGGTAATTGTTTGCTATCTCTTCGACTTCGTTCGGCATGGTGGCAGAAAACAGCCATGTGTTGCGACTTGCGGGAGTTTGATCGAGGATTGCGTCCAAGTCTTCCTTGAATCCCATGTTCAACATCTCGTCAGCCTCATCCAAAACGACGTATCTGACCGAAGAAAGTTTGACTTTACCTCTCTGAATCAAGTCATTCATTCTTCCGGGCGTTGCAACGATTATCTTAGCTCCCTTTTTCAGATTTCTGATCTGCATTTCGATGCTCGCACCTCCGTAAACCGGAATCACCTCACAAGCTTCGAGATATTTCGAATACTTTTTCAAATCGTTTGCAATCTGAATGCAGAGTTCGCGAGTAGGACAAATGATCAGTCCTTCGGTGTTTTTGTTTGTCAGGTCGAGCTTTTGAATCAGCGGAAGCCCGAATGCCGCCGTTTTGCCGGTACCTGTCTGTGCCAAAGCGATGAGATCGCAATCTTTTTCCAAGAGCAAAGGAATCGCTTCGGCTTGTACGGGCATCATGTTCTCGAATCCCAAATCCCCTACTGCCTTTACGAGTTCCGGCTTAAGACCTATAGTTTCAAATCCCATAATCTTGATTTATCAAAGTGCAAAGATACGACATTTCAACCAAATGACAAAAATCTCTCGCAAAGGTCGGGGGTTGAGCAGTGAGCTTTGGGCGTTGAGCAGTGAGCGTTGAGCTTTGGTAATCGGCTATTGGCTGTTGGCTGTCAGCCTTTGGCTTTCGGCTTACGCAGTGTGAATTTTGCCAATAGCTAATAGCCAAAAGCCAAAGTAAAACAAGAGATCCGGGGCTTTACTTTCCTGCCCATTTTTTCGTCTTTTCGATAAGCTCATCCAAAGGAGGAAAATCCCATTGCAGGATTTTGCCGTCAGAATATTCAGCTATTATTTTTCTGCCGTCAGAAGTAAAACCTACAGAATAAGCAATTTGACCATGTTCCTCAAAGGTTTGAACACACAGACCGCTCTTTGTATCCCATACAACAACCTTCCCATCAAACAAACCTCCGACCAAATATCTGCCGTCAGGACTCCAACTTGCAGAAACAGCCATTCCGGAATATTCTTTAAGCATCACGATACTTCGTCCTGTTTTTACATCCTTTATCGTAACTTTTCCTGTGGTTTTTACGGATTCTTCGTTACTTATATAACTGATTTTATATTTTCCGTCCTGACTTAATTCGCTTGAAAAAAAGTTTTCAGGCATTGATTCCAAGACAGAATATTTTTCTTCTTCATTAAGAATCCAATATTTGAAATCTCCAGCTTGTGAAGCGAATGTCACATATTTGTAATCAGGACTCCAACTTACCGAATGAACAACACTACTTAACGAAATACCGTCCGATTTTATTTTTCCGTCCTCTGTATTATATAAAATAATCGCACCATTCCACGCTCCGGCAATTAAAGTTTCACTGCTGGGACTCCAACTTATGGCAGAAATACGTTCGGAATAATAATCCAAGGTTCTGATTTTTTTTCCGCTCTTTGCATCCCACAGAATTATCTCTCCAACCGGCGAATCATCTAATAAAGTCAGAGAAACGCTTGCCAGATATTTTCCGTCGGGACTGTAGCTCATATACATAGGGAAATAAGAATGTCCTTCCAAGGTTTTGTGTCTTTTCCAATTCTTTGTATCCCACAGAATAACTTTTCCGTTAACTTCTTCATCGATTATCTCAAACGAACTGCTTGCCAAATATTTTCCGTCGGGACTCCAACATACACAATTACCATAATCAGAATACCCTTCCAAAGTTTCATGTATTTTACCGCTCTTCACATCCAATATAATGACCTTTCCTTCCAATTTTTCAAACTCCGAATCATACGAACCGCTTGCCAAATATTTCCCGTCGGGGCTCCAACTTATCGAACCGACCATTCCGGGATATCCTCTAAAGGTTCGAAATATTGTTCCGTTCTTTGCATCACACACAACAACGGTAGAGTCTGCAAATCCGCAGGCTATATATCCTCCGTCTGGACTGTATGCGACGCATTGAATGCTCGCCGAAAATTCATTCAAGGTTCGTTTTTGAAATCCTTTTTTTGCATTCCATTCGATAAGTTCTCCGTAAGATGAACCGCTTACCAAATATTTCCCGTCGGGACTCCAAGATACACATAGGATATTTCCTGAAAATCCTTCGAAATATCCGTCATCACTTTCCCAAGATTTACGCAAGGCTCTCTCCGCTTTGGGAGAATAAAATAGAGTTATCGCTTCCAAGGCTTTACGTCTTGCTCCAGAATAATCTCTATTTGAAGCTCCGTTTATTGCGTTCTCGGCAAGGATGTTAGACCTTGTTTCATCAAGGCTTAAGTGCGCGATGTTCAAATCCCTGACAGTAAGCGATAAGGCAATGTTTTTGAGTTCCAAAGAGTCCTTTGTCAACAACAAGCTGTCGTTAGTCAAATCCAACTTATCGTTTGTCAATTTCAACTCCTTGTTTGCTTTATCTGTTTTAAACTTTTCATCCTCCAACTGCTCGTATGCAGATTCTTTTTCGCGCTTTTCTTTTTTTATATCGACGTATAAAGACAATATCCAAACGGTTACGCCTGCCATAAGCAAGGCAAAGGCTGTTATTGCGGTGATTACTATTTTTCGTTTGCGTTTTTCGGCTTTTCGAAAGCGGTCGTAGAGCATATTGAACTCCAATTTGAGCATTCCGGCAATGAGTTTGACCGATGCGGCTTCGGCTCCGTTTTCCTGTGCGTCGCCTCCGACTATCTGATATTTCTCTTGATTCTCTCTGAGTGCGGGTGCGTAACAGCAATCGGGGTCTTTGTCCGTCGTTGCCTTGCCTGCGATTATGTAAGGCAGGATTTTGGTTTCTCCGCCCAAGGATTTGAAGTATTCTATCTCCTCATTGACATATTTGGAGTTGGCGGAATTGGGCGAACACACCACTATAAGATAACGGGACTGCCTTAAGGCTTCTTCAATCTGCGGTGTAAGCTCGTCGCCTGCCAATTCGTCTTCATCACGAAAGACCCTGCCGATTCTTTTCGGCAAGTCGGGTCTGTCTTCCAACTTCGCAGGAATCTTATATCCCTGTATGAAGTTCTGCAACTTCTTCGCCGCATCCTTATCCTTGTGGCTGTATGATATAAACGCAAAGTACTTCTTTTCTTCGCTCGTTTGGATTTTTTCTTCGCTTGTTTGGTTCTTTTCTTCCTTTGTCATGATTCTTCAATTCTTTGTCGGAGCATTCCGCCCCTTGTTTTCATTAAAGAGGGAAATCGCCTGCGAATTCTAACACGAACTCCCGGATTTCCGATGCAAAGATACGAAAATCTCTCGCAAAGGTCGCAAACCGACAGAATAAGTAGCAAAGCCGCAAAGTAAGCTCCACGAATCACGCGGATTCACACGAATCTTTTGAAATAAACTTTGGCGGTTGGCTGTTAGCCTTTGGCTTTCGGCTGAC
>DEPP01000116.1:443-13290 GCA_002358835.1 Bacteroidales bacterium UBA3389 | reverse complement strand
ATTAGCCAATAGCCAACTGCCAAAAGCCAAAGTAAAAAAAAGAAAGATACGTGCAGATTCGCGAGATACGTGGAGCCGTTATGAAATTTTAACATTAGATTTAACATTTTTTAAGTCGCATGTTTTCGTGCTGAAATGACGTTTGAAATCCCCGAAAAGGCGTTCGAAAGGTCGAAAATCGGGTTTTTGAAAATTCAAACGTCGTTTTAATTTTTTGGAACGCCGTTTGAAAATTTTTGAACGCCGTTTGCGAACTCTCAAACGCCGTTTGAAATGCCCGAAACGCCGTTAAAATTGTCTAAAACCAAGACAAAATTTCTTAAACCTTTGACATTCAACCCCATAACAAACCCCTAATAAATCGCATCCTTGACGGCAATTCCTCACTCGCCGACAAATTCGCGAATCCTCACGTTAAGAAAACTTAAAAGTTTGAAAGAAGAATTGCTGTCGGCTTTTGGCTGTTAGCTGTTAGCCATTGGCTTTCGGCTGACGCAGTTTGAAATTTGCCAAAGGCTAAAAGCCAAAAGCCAAAGTAAAAAAAGCGAATCGGAAACTTATTCTTCTTTGTTGTTAATCAGGTGGCGGAACATATAAAGGTAGTAGTAGGCTATGAAAAGCAGTGCCAACATTATGTCTCCGACAACTACGCCCCGCAATCCGAAGAAGAGCATCGGCAAGGTCAAGCCTGCACACTTTGCAAAGGCGAAAAGATTGACTCCGGTGCGGTGTCCGTTCCACATAAGCACGCATGAATAGGTCATAAGCAGACTTAACAAAAACAAAAGCACGAAATAAATCACGTTGGCTTGATAGTAAAACAACAGGTTCTCTTTCCAGAAATATGTCCAGGAGGGGTATTGCATTCCGCTCAAGGTTTCTGTTATCAATCCTTTGAATGCAATTCCCGAAAGCCCGAATGCCATTATCATGACGGAGTTCAGTATCGAGAAAACAAGGGGTAGTTTTATTCCCCAGCCTGCCCGCATATCTTTGTTTTGGGACAGCTCGTTTTTCTTGGGGAATAGTTTTGCGTTGATGCCGTTTTGTTTGTCCATATCTTTGTCTTAAGGTTTGCAAAGATAGACAAAAAAAACGGAGACAACGTACATTGCCTCCGTTTCGTTTATAGATTTTTATTTTGTTTCGATTACTTTGCTGCTTTCATCGATTCAGGTTTCAAAGATACTCTTACGTAACCGTCATGTTTCAAATACTTAGCCGCAACTGCCTTTATGTCTTCAACTGTCAAAGCGTTTACTGCTGCTGAGTACTCTTCCAATGTTTGCATTTCGTATCCGTAGAATCTGCTTCCTGAGATTTGACCTAACCAGAAGCCGTTCTTTTCCAATTGTCCTTTTCTTTCAAGTATCAATTGTTCTTTTACTTTATCCAAGTCTTTAACTTCAGGTCCTTCTGCGATGAGTTTATCTAATACTTCGAAGGTTGCGTTGGTCAATTTATCAACTGTGGTTGGGTCGCAAGTGTAGTAGCACATTGCTGTTGTTTTTGCTTGTGGGTATTTTTCGTATGAAAGGCTGAATGATGGAGAGTAAGTTCCGCCAAGCTCTTCACGAATTGTTTCTGTAAGCTTTATTGAACATATATTATCCAATGCTCTTGTTGCCAAGCGATCGTTCCAATCGAAATCGTTTTCGAATGTGATTGTCATCAAACCTTTGTTTGCTTCTCCTGCATATACTGTTTCATCAACAACGCCTGATGCAAATGGAGTAGAACGATCTTGCCATTTTTCTGCTTTCTTGCCTTTTGAAGAAGGAAGTCCGCCGATGTATTTCTCGATCAAAGGCAACATAGTCTTTTCATCGATGTTTCCAACAAAGACAAATGTAAAGTCTGATGCGTCTGAGAATCTTTCTTTGAACATTTTCAACATCTTGTCAGCATTCAATTGTTTCAATTGTGCTTCTGTAGGAATTATGATAGATCTCTTATTGTTTGGATACATTGATTTTATCCATTTTTCTTGGAATGCAAACTCTGGCATGTTCTTTACCATATTGATTTGTGTTTTCAATTTGTCAACTTCGCTTGCCAAAACTTCTTTATCAATTCTTGGTGCTGTGAAGAACAAATAGAAGTATTGCATTTGTGTTTCGAAATCTTTTGGAGAACAGCTTCCTGTCAAGAAATCTTGCAATTCATCCATTGATGGAGTCAAACCGAATGATTTTCCTTTCATAAATTTCATCAATTGACTGTGATCGTATGTTCCTATACCACTTGCATCTACTATATTTGCAGCAAATTGTGCATTTACGATATCTTTATCCTCGTACATTGAAGTACCACCGTTTGAAACTGCGTAAGTAAGGATTTCATCGTTCTTAAAGTTTGTATTCTTAACGATTACCTTTGCTCCGTTTGAAAGTGTGTATTCGGTGTAATCAAACTTCTCGTTCTTGGTTGTTGATTCTATTTTACCAGCTTTTGGTTCTTGTGCAAGGAATGGTTCAGTCTTAACATTATCTACCCAAGCCTTTGTGTTGGCTTTTTTACATTTTTCGATAGCTTTAAGAACTTTTTCTTCAGTTGGAACTTTCACACCTTTCTTTTCTGGCATTGAGATAGTACATACGAAATTCTCTTCTGTCATCCATTTACCTATCAAAGCATTTACTTCTTCCAATGTAATGCTTTCTATCATTTGCTTTGCCCATTTGTTTTCTATAACGGCACCCGGTGCAGGTACTTGGTCAAGGAAGTAATCTACTAATTCAGATGCAAATCTTCCACTCTCTGTTTTTGATTCTTCTTTAGCAGCTCTTGCATATTGTTCAAGCAATGATTCTTTTGCTCTATCCAATTCTGTTTGTAGGAATCCGTGTTGTTGCAATCTTCTGTTTTCAAGCATCATTGCTTCCAATGCTTCCATTGCTTTACCTTCTTTTGCTACAACATACATTTGATAAGCAGCTACAGGACGTGCCAAAAATCCACCATAACCTGCTCCTGCTTGCATATAAGGACAAGACTTCTTTTCTCCAAGTTCATGAAGACGTTCTGAGAACATTTGTTCGAACAATCCATAAACCAAATATTGTTCACGGTAATCTCCCCATGTCTTTACTGTTTTTGCAGGGTGCTTGTAGAACATTTGGATTTGAGTTGAAGTTGCTTCTTTGTCTGTTGCAACACATACAAGCGGTTCAACATTGTTGTCGATTGTGTAAACAGGTCTTTCGGTTGGTGTACACGCTTTCGGAGTCATTGTAAAGTAATCGATGATTTTTTGTTCCATCTCATCTGCATCAAAGTCTCCGACAACTATAACAGCCATATTGTCCGGTCTATACCATTTTTTGTAAAATCCTCTTATGTCATCATACTTGAAGTTTTGAAGATTTTCCAATGTACCTATAGGAAGTCTTTCTGCATATTTTGAACCTTTCAACATAGTTCCCCATGTTTTAGCTCTCAATCTCTCACTTCCTCCTTGGCTCATACGCCATTCTTCAATGATAACGCCTCTTTCTTTGTCGATTTCTTCGCCTGTCATCAACATTCCTGAAGCCCAACCATCAAGAATCTTCAATCCCATGTCGAACAATCTTGAATTGTCAGTTGGAAGTGTTACCATGTAAACGGTTTGGTCGAATCCGGTATAAGCATTTATTTCTCTACCAAACACGATACCTTCTTTTTCCAAGTCATCTATCATTGTATTTCCTGGATAGTGCTTAGTACCGTTAAATCCCATGTGTTCGGTAAAGTGAGCTAAGCCAACCTCGTTCGCTTCCTCTAATACAGAACCTGCATTGATTGCAATTTGGAATTCTGCTCTGTTTGCTGGTTTGTTGTTTGCTCTTACGTAATAAGTAAGTCCGTTATCCAATTTTCCGGTTCTTACCTTTCCGTTCAATTTTATTTGCTCGTCAAGATTAACTTTTGCAGCCTTCTTGTTTTGAGCAAATCCTGTTGTGATCAATGTTACACACAACACTAACGCTAAAAAAACTCTGTTTCTCATAGCTGATAATTTGTTTGTTAAACTTAAATTTATTATTTACTTATTTGATTTTCTTCTTCGTATTCCAAAATATCGCCCGGCTGACAGTCCAAAACTTTACATATTGCTTCGAGTGTCGAGAACCGAATCGCTTTTGCTTTGCCTGTTTTCAAAATCGACATATTCGCAGGGGTAACATTGACTTTTGAAGATAGTTCTCCGAGAGACATCTTCCTTTTTGCCATCATTTCATCCAAATTCACAACTATTCCCATCGCATTACACCCTTTCATCCTAAACAGTTAAATCGCTTTCTTCTTGCAAACTCACACCCTTCTTAAACACCCCTATCATAACAATAAACAACAATCCGACAAAAATATACTCCCACGAAATACTGCTTATACCCGATATCGGTAAAACGCTAACTGCGTCCATTCGAATATAACGTTCCAAAAACAATTTATCTAAATAGTAGCTCAAAAGCTCAATTAACGGCATCGCAATAAAGCCAAAAGCAATATATCTCAGTCTTAAAATATTTTTATTCGAAAACACACTTTCTCGCAACGGCATATTATCGGACTTTGTCATGCGATAAACACTGTTAATTATGTTTCTGATTTGATACAATACAAAAAGCAAGAACAATAAGCCCAAATTGAGAGACATCAAGTAGAATATCTTCCACGCAACAAATACTCCCTTATGCTCATCTGAAGATACTGCATAATAGACTTTGATACCATCGGGCTTTATCGAAAATTCAACTCCATCAATCACCGATTCAATATCTCCATCCAAAATTATGGCATCGGCTTTATTCTCTTTAATGAGTGCAAATCCCACAACCTTGTTTCCACCCTTTGAGATATCCCAAACAGATACGAACAAGAATAAAGCAACAAAAAGAACCAATGCCACCAATGCAACATCGAATAAGCATTTTATTGTTTTTAGTCCGAAAATTCTTTTCTTTACACTCATATCTCTTTGTTTTTTGACACTGCAAAAATACAACGTTTTTTCAAATCCACCAAATTTTTTATCGTTTTTCGATAAAATTTTGTTGTTTTTCGATATTTTTTTGTTGTTTTTCGATAAAGATTAGTTCAAATACAAATCTATCAAACCCATTGGGGCTTTGACTTTCATCAAACGTTCATCCCTATTAACACCTATAATAACCTCGTCGATAACAGGAATAAGTATTTCCTTACCATTAAATTCCACAGAAAGCAATGGAGTAGTTGTATTTTCATAAACGCCAGCTATCACACCGATTTTTCCTTTTTCCTCATCCTCTACCTCAAAACCTATAACCTCATGAAAATAGAATTTGTTACCCTCTAATTTCGGTAACATAGACAAAGGTAAGTACAATTCACGTCCAATAAGTCGATTCACATCTTCCGCTTCCACATCGACAAATCTCAGAACTGCTTTATTACCATTGACTCTTATACTTTCTATTTCATACAAGACAAGTTTTTTGTTCACCTCTACATAAACTCCATCCAATTCCGCATATTCCTCAGGTGTATCCACATCAAGAAAAACATTCATTTCCCCTTTATAACCGAAGGGTTTTGTGATTTTTCCCAAGTAATAGCAATCCTCCTTTTTCATTAAAGCCATAATATTTCCTTTTTTTAATTATACGAAATAATCCTCTTTTTGTTGTAATATTTATTTTAAGAATCTATAAATAAATTACACAGAGTCGAAACAACAAAACAACAACCCATCTTTTGAAAAAAAAAGAGCGTGCCAAAAAACAATTTGACACGCTCTTAGATTTCGCTTTTATATCACCTTTCAAAAGCCGATTATTCTTCAACCGGTGCTTCTGCTTCTTCTGCAGGTGCTTCTGTTGCTTCAGCATTTGCAGCAGCTTCTGCTTCTGCCTTAGCCTTAGCTTCTTCTTCTCTCTTCTTAGCAATCAAAGCAGCCTTAGCTTCTTTCACTTCAACTTCTTTTGCAAAAGCAGCCTTAGCAGCTTCAGCCTTAGAGCTACTCAAAGAATTCTTCTTAGCTTCAATTTTCTTAGCCTTTTCATCTGCCCAAGCAGCGAACTTTGCATCAGCTGTTTCTTGAGAGATAGCTCCCTTTTCAACTCCTATTTGTAAGTGTCTTTTCAACAAAACACCTTTATAAGACAAGATATTTCTAACTGTGTCAGTTGGTTGAGCACCATTCTTTAACCAAGTGCAAGCTGAATCGATATTCAATTCGATAGTTGCAGGGTTAGTCATTGGGTTATAAGTTCCCAATTTTTCAATAAATTTTCCATCACGTGCTGCACGAGCATCCGCAATAACGATATGATAGAAAGGAGCACCTTTCTTACCATGACGTTGCAATCTGATTTTTACTGCCATTTTCTTCCTATTTATATATTAATTTGAGGGTGCAAAGATACTAACAATTATTTAACCGACAAGCATCTTTACCATAAAATATTCCAATTTTCTTCCATTGTCCAAGATCTGCGTATGCTTACCACCTTATCAAACACAGTTGTTTTCTCTCCTTGTTTGGCATTTCCGAAATCCATTCCGTCCCATTTTCCATTGCCATTTACATCAAGCACACACTTAACCCTATAGTTTCCTTCTTTGATATTTTCGAACGACACCTCACTCTGACCGTCCTCTGTATGAATCACTTGCAATACATTCGACTTCACATCACACAGATAAAACAAATGAGGAACGCTTGCAAAAAGACTGTCCGTACAATTCAAAAGCAATCGACCGTAATCCGTTTTTTCCGTCAAATAGAAATCCAAAGAAAATTTACAATTCTTTTCTCCTGCAACATTTTCCACACTTGCACTATCTATAATAAGCTTGTATTTTTTCCCTTCCTGCAAACCATCGGGCAAAGACAAACGACGAAATTCATCACTCAAAAGTTTTATTGATGCAGTATCGGTTTCATTTATCAACTTAGCCGAGACCTCTTTTGTTTTCAAAGGAAGCGTAGTCTTTAACAACAATGCATTATAGTAATCCACAGAGTCCCTTTTGATAACTTCAAATCCAAAGCAAGATGTCTCATCTTTTTTCTTTCCTTTCACAGAATTAACCTGAGAAATTTCCTCTTCACACGCTCCGTCTTTTATTTTGATGTTCAAAGTATCGAATCCCGACGGCGAACAAGAAAAAACATAAACCGTATCCCTTTGTTCGGAAAATTCAAGCAAAACTTCCCCTGTTTTATCCTTATTAAGAATATCGATATTCGCTTCTTGACTTAACGGATTCGAAAACGAAAGCAGAAAAACACTTTTTGACAAAAATTTAGATATAACAATTTTTTGAACAGTATCTGTAACCTGCTCATAGAAAACAAGATTACGTCTTTTCTTTTCAATATTCAAACTATCTTTTTCATAAGAACTTACCGCATATTCCGAAAAGCCGATACTTTCTGTAGGTAAATCATATCTTTTATTTTGATTTTTATCATCCAAAACCAAAACTCTGTAATTGCTATTCGCTATATTTGCAAATGCGAACCAACCATTGCTATCTGTTTTTGTGATGTACGAACAATCATTGTCATAAAGAGCAGAATACAACGTATCTTTGAAGAGCATAACATACTTATCGGCGATCGGTTTCATTGTAAAGCCTTCAAGCACTCTGCCTTCGAAAATCAGACTGTCAATATGGCTGCCCGTAGAGAATGGATACTTGAATCCATTCAAGCGATTACCTTCATTGAAATCGCATATCGAATTACCGAAATCAAATATATATGTGGTGTTTTCAGCCAAAGAATCCAAACCTTTTACATATAGTTTCTTCAATTTTGCATTCACTTCCGGCTTTACTTTCAATGGAGGAGAAACCAGCAAGTTCTGCATCACGTTATCCAAAACTATGTACTCGTCAAACTCGATTACGAATTCTCTTTCTTTGAAATTCAAGCTGTTTTGTTCGGGGTAAGATTTCAATTGCTTGGGAGGAATTCTGTCAATCGCACCTCCGCTCGGCGTAACAATCTTTGCACATGCAGCAAACAAAAAACAAAACGCTATTGCAACAAATACTTTTTTCATATTTTGCAAAGGTAGTAAATAATCTTCGTTTATCGGAATACCAAACAAAGTTTGTTCAGTGCAAAATCTTTACAGCACAAAACAAAAACCGCTGTTTTCGAAAAACACTCTCTAAAAACAGCGGTACAATATTCCTAATATTAAACTCTATGATTTGATTTCTATTTCTTGATTATCTTTTTCACCACTTCACCTTTGGATGTCCGAATTTTCAACACATAATTTCCGACAATACATGTGCGTAAATCTATCGGAAACTCATGAGCGTTACAGTCTTCACTTAGAATCAATCTTCCGCTTTCGTCATACAAATCGTAATGTTTCACCTTATAATTACTCCGAACGGTAACATTATTCTCCGTCGGATTAGGAAAGACACTGCAAGTCTTATCCAAACTCACACCGGACAAAGCACTTGATGACGGATGCAAAATTATTATCGGACAAAAATTCAATGTACTGTTCTGAACATAAGTATAAACGGTATCATCTGCAAACTTTACCCACTGATTATCCTTTTTCAACCACGGAGATTCAGAGCCCTGACAACCTATAATAGTATCTTTCCAAACCGTATCATATATACTGAATGTTGCATTATAGTTCAAATAAGGATAAGCCATACCGGCTCCCCAACGCTTTGCCGTATCACTCTGATTAGAGTATGTTTCGGCAACTATAAAAAAGTCTTTCAACTCAACAGGATTATAAAACAAATAGTGTCCCATACTGTATCGAGTATTTCCCGGTTGCAAATAAGCAGGGTAAACATACCCCCAAGCGATAGGTTCAAAGTTATGTTTTTCCGTTGTTACATATATCTTTTTCCCCATACCATAAACTTCACCCACAACTTGAGCCGCCGCACCTATCACCATAACACTGGAATCCAAATGAAACGGTTGAGCATAAGCCTGCACCACATAACTGTTTTTTCCAAAAAAAACTACCTGCAATATCCTGGGGACTATATGTTATTTCGCAGCCCCACGCACTATCATAAAATGTTACGTCGGGTTTTATCGCTCTTACCAACATTGAATAATACTCTTCCAACGTCCCGGGACCAAAACAAGCATCGGGAAGAGTATAATTCCACACATCCATACTACAAGACTCATAATCAGGGTGATGATATAAAACCACTGTATCATATTGCACAACAGTCAACGTATCATCGTTTATTTCAGAAACAATTTGTGCTTGTGTATTTATCACACTTATCAAAACAAATAAAAGAAAAGCTACTTTTTTCATAAGACATACTATTTTTGATGTGCCAAAAATACAAACAATTATTCAAATAGCAAGAAAATACTTAAAAAAATATTTCCACTATTTCAAAAATAATAAGAAAGTGAGTTTAATTTTATAAAACCGTACGTTTGAATTCGGAAATCATTATTGCGGTTGCGATTGCCGCATTAAGGCTTTCGGGGGCGTTTCCTTGCTTAAATCTCGGTATATTGACTTTATGTGTGATATATTTTCTGATTTGCGGACTTATTCCATGCGATTCGCTGCCTATAACAAGGATTGCATTCTCTGTAAGTTGCTCTCTATAAATATTTTCGCCACATTCGACAAGCGAACCATAGATAGGATAGTCTTGTGGCAGGCTTTCAAAAAACTCGTTCAAGTTTTCATAGTTCACATTCACACGAAAAATCGACCCCATAGTCGATTGAACGGTTTTGGGATTGTAAATATCAACGCTGTCTTTCGAACAAATCACCCTATCTATTGCATACCAATCAGCCAATCGGACTATCGTCCCGAGGTTTCCAGGATCTTTTATCCCGTCTAAAACAATGCTTAGTCCATTTTCGGCAAAAGACATAGTGTTTTTTTGTCTCCTTGCAAGGCAATAAACTTTGTTCGGAGTCGACAGCAGACTGATTTTCGCCAATTCTTCTTCGGTTATTTCATTGATTGGAAAGGTTTTATCAATACTTTGTTCTGCTTCACCAATTCTTGAATCCGATTTTTTGTTTCTTGAAAAGGATTTACCGGTTCTTGAATTCGTTTCCGTAAATCTTGATTTCGCTAAGGTGGTATCTTTATCGTAATTTACGGATATATTATTTACCGATTTTGGATTCGATGTTTGATTTTGCTTTATCAAGTCTTGATTTTCGTCTATCCATAAACGAGTTGCGTAAACTGCCAATATCTCAAAATCGGACTTAAAAAGTTCTTCGGCAAGTTTCACTCCTTCAACCACAAACAAATCATCTTGCTTGCGATACTTATCCTGCTTGTATTTAATCAGGTTTTTCAACTCGTTTTTCGACAACATAATCGGGTGGGATATTTATTTCTACAAAAAAAAGAGGTAAATCATTTCGGATTTACCTCCATTTGTATCATTTATTCGATGTTCAGAAATTATTCTGCGAACACTTCGAATTCTATTTCGGCTTTAATTTCTTTGTAAACTGAAACTACAACTTTGTGTGTTCCGATTTCCTTGATTGCATCGCCTACGATAGATATTTTCTTTCTGTCAACTTCGATTCCGAATTGAGCTTTTATTGCATCAGCTATTTGAATTGTGTTTACAGAACCGAATATCTTACCGCTTTCACTTGCTTTTGCTGCAATTTTCAAGCCTTCCACCTTAGCCAATGAAGCTGCAAATTCTTCTGCTTCTTGTTTGATTCTTGCTTCTTTGAAAGCTCTTTGCTTGATAGTCTCTGCCAACATTTTCTTGTTTGCAGTTGTTGCTATCATTGCAAATCCTTGTGGAATAAGATAGTTATTAGCATATCCGTCTTTTACCTTTACTATCTCGTCTTTATATCCTAATTTATTAACGTCTTGTTTCAATATAATTTCCATAGATATACCTCCTATATTATTTTAATAAGTCAGCTACATACGGCATCAAAGCCAAATGTCTTGCTCTTTTAACTGCTTGTGCTACCTTCTTTTGATATTTATTTGAAGTTCCGGTAATTCTTCTTGGCAATATCTTACCTTGTTCGTTAACAAACTTCAAAAGGAAATCAGCATCCTTGTAATCTATGTACTTAATTCCGCTCTTTTTGAAACGACAGTATTTTTTTCTTTGCGTTTCTACAGCGATCGGTGTCAAATATTTTATTTCTGTTTCGTTAGCCATTTTTCTTCTTTTTTTAAGGTTATTCTGCGGTTTTTTGTTCTGCTAATGCCTTTTGTTGACTTTTCAAGCCGTTTGCACGTCTCTTTTCGTTGTAAGCAATAGCGTGTTTATCCAATGATACAGTCAAGAATCTCAACAATCTTTCGTCTCTCTTGTATGCAGTTTCCAATGTAGCGATTACATTACCTTCTGCCTTAAATTCGATAAGATAATAGAATCCTGTTGTCTTTTTTTGGATCGGATAAGCCAATTTACGCATCCCCCAATTGTGCTCGAAAACTATTTCTGCACCATTATCAGTCAATAATGTCTGATACTTCTTTACCGTTTCCTTTATCTGTTCCTCAGACAAAACGGGAGTTGCAATGAAAACGGTTTCGTACTGTTTTACCATAATGTTTTATTATTTATTTATTAAAAATTTGAGTTTGCAAAATTACAAACATTTTTTGAATTAGCCAAATTATTCTACATCCATTTTACCATGGCAGTGCTTATACTTCTTTCCGCTACCACAAGGACAAGGGTCATTTCGCCCAACTTTCTTTTCAACATGCACCGGTTGTGGTTTAGGCTGAGCACTTGGGTTATTAGGTCTCGGAGACGCCTCTTGACGTGATGTTTGTATGTTTCTATTGTCAGATTTTGGCAATTCCGTATCTCTAACCTGCTGTTGCTCTGCAATAGGCAAAGAAGCCCTACAAAGGAATGTTGTTATATCTTTATTAATCGAAGAAAGCATCTTTTCAAACAAAGAGAACGACTCAAATTTGTAAATCAAAAGCGGGTCTTTCTGCTCATAAGATGCATTTTGTACAGATTGTTTAAGATCATCCAATTCTCTCAAGTGCTCCTTCCAAGCATTGTCGATTATTTGTAAAGTTATGCTCTTTTCAACAGCCAATCCGATTTCCTTACCCTCTGTTTGATAAGATTTTTCTATCGGAGCAATTGCCGTTATTGTGCGTTTACCATCGGTAATAGGGAAAGCAATATTCTCGTAGCGATAGTTCTTTGTTTCATATATATTCTTCACAAATGGGAATGCAAGTTTACTTATATTCTCCAAGCGTTCCTTGTAATATGAATATACGTTTGAATATAAACTATCCACGTTATCTTTAGTTCTGTTTTTGTTAAATTCCTGTTCTGTCAAAGGACATTCGTATCCACATACCCTTATAAATTCCAAACAGAAGTTTTCGTAATCGTCTTTATATTCTCCAATCAATACTTCCAAAGTATCATAAATCATATTCGAAATATCGATTGCCAATTTATCGCCATACAACGCATTACGTCTTTTGGTATAAACAACCGTTCTTTGATTGTTCATAACATCATCGTATTCCAACAAACGCTTTCTTATTCCGAAGTTATTCTCTTCAACCTTACGTTGAGCTCTTTCAATACTCTTTGTCATCATCGAATGTTGAATTACTTCTCCTTCCTGAATACCGAGACGATCCATTACTTTTACCATTCTGTCTGACCCGAACAAACGCATCAACTTATCTTCCAAGGAAACAAAGAACTGACTGCTACCCGGATCTCCTTGACGTCCGGAACGACCTCTTAACTGTCTATCCACACGTCTTGATTCGTGTCTTTCCGTTCCTATGATTGCCAATCCGCCTGCTTCTTTTACACCTTCTTGAAGTTTGATATCGGTACCACGACCCGC
>DEPP01000116.1:0-412 GCA_002358835.1 Bacteroidales bacterium UBA3389 | reverse complement strand
GCCATATTGGTTGCAATAGTTACAGCTCCCGCACGACCGGCTTGAGCAACAATATCAGCTTCCTTTTTATGCAATTTTGCATTCAAAACTTGGTGTTCGATTCTTCTTTGTTTCAACATCCTCGACAACAATTCCGATGTTTCAACATCTGTTGTACCGATAAGCACAGGACGATTTTCTCCTACCAAGCGTTCAACCTCCATAATGACTGCTGCAAATTTTTCTCGCTTTGTTTTATATATCAAATCGTCATTATCATGTCGTATAACCGGACGGTTAGTTGGAATGGTAACTACATCTAATTTGTATATATCCCACAACTCCCCTGCTTCAGTTTCAGCAGTACCCGTCATACCAGCAAGTTTAGAGTACATTCTGAAGTAATTTTGAAGAGTGATTGTAGCATAGGTTT
>DEPP01000115.1:6808-8534 GCA_002358835.1 Bacteroidales bacterium UBA3389 | reverse complement strand
CGGAAGTTTGCAAGTGTCCCCTGATAACAGAAGAAGATCTTTTAGGCACTGTTCAGAGTTCCATAGCTGACGGAAGTGTTGTTGAGATGCCTGTTGTTAAATTAAGAGAAGTAATAATTGGGGATAAGATTCTTTTTGAGAATGTGGAAGCCGTTGTTGCCGATAATGTAGCAGCTGATTTGCTTTTGGGAAATGAAATATTGAACAGAGTAAAATCATACGAAATAGATAATAATGAACAAGTAATTAAATTCAAACTAAGGTAAAGATGTCACACTCTCTTATATTATTACATATAAAGAATGTAAAGAAATTGGAACAATATCCGATTGATTATACTCAGGATATGTTCAAAAAATATATCGGTAAGTTGCAATATGCTCAGCATTTGTTTGTTGAGAAAAAGGGTATCAATGCATATTATACTTACTTACGGCGTATGAATGCAGAGAACTCCGATTATTTTGGCTTTTGTTTTGCATTCACAGGAGAATATATTGAGGATGTCGAACGTATGTTTGATATTTGTGAGGAATTGATTGATAGAACTTATAAGCAGAATGAATTGCTTGAAGGTTCAATGCCTCTTAAATTGTCAAGGAAAAATCCTTTTCATACTAAATCTCCGGAACTGAAAAGAATAAATTGTTGGTTCGAGTCTTTGGCTGAAGATATTATTGTACCATTTAACGGAACGTCTGCGGATAATTCTGAAATAGAAATCAAGATAGGAACGAAAACAACCGAAGAGGAATTGTTCGAAATCAGAAACTATAATCACATAAACTTTTCTTCGAATAAATTAACAGCCGGTATAAAGGATGTGGTTCAGGTGAAGAGAAGAACAATAAAGGATTCTTCACAGACTTTCCTTTATTATGCAATAGCGTTTACGGTACTTTTGCTTCTCTTTTTCTGCTTGAAAACTTGTAAAAATTCTGATGGGGCTACAGAAACTTCGACAGGAACAGAGTATTTGACGGAAACTCCTACGGAAACAGCTGTTGAAACTTCGGTGAATCAAGATGAAGAATTATCAAAAGAAAGAAAAAAACTTAAGGAACAACAAAGAGAAGCCGAAAATGCTCGTTTGGCGGCTCAAGAAGAAAGAATAGCCGCTAATTTGGAACGACAAAAAGCCGAAGAAGCAAGACGTGAAGCGGCAGCTGAAAAGCGTAAAGCCGAAAGAGAAAGAGAAGAGGCAGAGAAAGCAAGACGTGAAGCCGAGCAAAACAAACTTCCGGAAATTTATGATATACTAATAGCAAATACATCCAATGATGGTAAAATTCAAACGAACTATGGACAAACCATATACTCGTCCGAGACCATGTATCTCAAGCCTCGTATTCGTTACAAGTCGTATGCAAACCGTAGTTACAAGTTTGACATAAAGTTAATAACGCCTGACGGAGAGATAAGTAGAAGTGATTCTTCTCCTGCAGGATATACTTATTCCTACTCTTACTCTCTGTCATACGGAGAGGGAAACAAAAATCTTACCGGTTGGGGTAACAAAACAAAAGGCAACTGGAAAGCAGGTAAATATGCAATCGAGATTTGGTGCAATGGCACTTTTCTGAAACGAAAAGAGTTTAGGATTTATTAAACTCAATGAAAAACGAGCGTTCGACCTGCTTTTGCATTTGCGAACGCTCGTTTTGTTTTTTTATTTCTTTGCTTTGAGAAATTCTTTCTTGAAAAGAAATCACTGAAATAAGGTTTC
>DEPP01000115.1:0-6795 GCA_002358835.1 Bacteroidales bacterium UBA3389 | reverse complement strand
CTTATACATTATATATATAAGGTAAAGGAAAACGAGCGCAAGTTTTGTTGTCTCGTTGTCTTGTTGACTTGTTGTCCTTTGAAATCAGCCTTTGCGATTTTGCGACCTTTGCGAGAGAAATCCCAAAGCCCGTCGCTCACCGCTCAAAGCAAAAATACGGTGTTTATTCCGAGATTTTCGTATCTTTGCACTTTATATCGATACATTTATGGGAAATATATTGGCAATAGTTGGAAGACCCAATGTCGGGAAATCTACACTTTTCAATCGTCTGACCGAGACTCGTGATGCGATAATACACTCTGAGGCAGGTGTAACAAGGGATAGACATTACGGAAAGTGTTCTTGGAATGGTAAAGAGTTCTCTGTGATAGACACAGGCGGTTATATAATCGGCAGCGACGACAGTTTCGAGGGAGAAATCCGCAAACAAGTGAAGTTAGCTATCGATGAAGCGGACGTAATCTTATTTATGTTGGACGTAAAGGAGGGTTTGACTCCGAGTGATGAAGATGTAGCAGATTTGTTGAGGCGTTCGGACAAGAAAGTCTTTATTGCAGCAAACAAATCCGACAACACACAAAGAGCCAACGACCATTTGGAATTCTATTCTCTTGGTTTGGGCGATATTTATCCTATCTCTGCCGTCAATGGTTCGGGAACAGGCGAGTTGTTGGACGTGATTGTGGAGAATTTTACCGAAGAAGAAAGTTTCGAAGACGAGCTTGCAGGCATTCCAAAGATTGCCGTAGTGGGCAGACCTAACGTTGGAAAGAGTTCTTTGATTAACGCAATCATCGGACAAGAGAGAAACATAGTGCATAACTCCGCAGGAACGACGCGAGACTCACTTTGCACACGCTATAAGTTGTTCGGATTCGATTTTCTTATCGTCGATACAGCCGGAGTCCGCAAGAAAAACAAAGAAATGGAAGATGTGGAGTTCTATTCCGTTATGCGTTCGATTCGTTCTATTGAAACGGCAGACGTATGTATCCTTATGATAGATGCTTCCGAGGGTTTGCAGGCTCAAGACCTTAATTTGTTCTCGCTTATTCAAAGGAATAACAAAGGCGTTGTTATAGTTGTGAACAAATGGGACTTGATTGAAAAGGACGGAAAGACACATTTGGAATTTGAAGAGAAGATTCGTAGTAAGATTGCACCGTTTGAAGATGTGCCGATTGTGTTTACGTCTGTCATAAACAAGCAAAGAATTTACAAGGTGTTGGAAACGGCTCGCAAGGTTTACGATTCACGCAGTCGAAAGATAAGTACATCGGAACTGAACGAGAGATTGTTGCCTATAGTCAAGGAACAAAATCCGCCACCTGCCTATAAAGGAAAATATGTCAAGATTAAATACATCATGCAGTTGAAGACAGCTTATCCACAGTTCGTTTTCTATTGCAATCTCCCGCAATACGTCAAAGATCCGTACAAGAGATTTGTCGAAAACAGGCTTAGAGAGATGTACGACTTTGAGGGAGTTCCGATGAATATCTTTTTCCGCGAGAAGTAACAAAGTTCGAAAATTCCGAAATGGAGGTAAGAATCGATAAATGGTTGTGGGCGGTGAGGCTTTACAAGACAAGGAGTCTTGCTGCTGATGCTTGCCGATTGGGAAAGGTGTCTTGCTGTGGTGTAAAAGTGAAAGCATCTAAGGAAGTCAAACTTGGAGAAGTCTATGAAGTGAATATAGATCAACTGAAACGAAGCGTTAAGGTCATAGGCTTGCTTTCCAATAGAGTGGGAGCAAAAGACGTCGCAAAATATATGGAAGATCTTACTCCGGAAGAAGAGTACGAACGCATAAGGCTTGCTCGCAGTTTCGCCTTTGAGCAGAGGGATAGAGGAATAGGAAGACCGAGCAAGAGGGATAGGCGTATGTTGGAATCGTTTAAGGAAGAGGTTTTTTGAGAATAAGGATTGATGTTTTTAGATTGCGTGATTAAATATGAATAAAGTACGAGTTTGGATAAAAAATGCAAGGAGTACTTCTTTGATGCAAAGTGTGATGCCGGCAATTCTTGCTGTGGTTATGGCTTTTGGCAGTGAGAATTTCAGCATTTGGGCTTCTGTTGTCGCAGTCTTGGGTATTGTTGCGGCACATCTTGGAATGAATTTGGCAGATGATTATTTCGATTATAAGGTAGGAACTTCCGAGAGTAGGAAACATCTTGTCCGTCAGGGCTTTCGTGCAAGGCTTGTGAAGTATCCTTATTTGACCGACGGCAGTGCAAGTGTAAACGATTTGAAAAAAGCTATCGTTTCATTCTTGGCTGTGGCTGCTGTTTTTGGATTGAGCATTGTTTTGTTCAGAACTTATTATGTAATCCCTATTGTTTTGATTACTTTGTTCCTTGGAATATTTTATTCTGCTGCTCCTTTGAAACTATCTTATAGAGGTTTGGGAGAGTTGGTCATAGGTGTGATTTTCGGACCTCTTTTGATGAGTGGAGTTTATATTGCGGCGGCAGGACATTTTGATATTTCGATTTTGTGGGTGTCTATACCGGTTGGTTTGTTTGTTGTCAATATTCTGTTTACTCATAGCTTTATCGACCAAGTGGCAGACAAAGCTTCGGGAAAGGTAACTCTTGCCGTATTGCTCAATAACGACAAAGCAAATCTGGCAGTCAGCACTTTGTTGAATCTGTTGCCTTTTGCAATGATTCTTGTTGCTGTTTTGACAAATTATCTCTCCTATGCGTATTTGGCAACCTTAATTATACTTCCGCGAGCTTGCTGGTTGTTGTACTCACTCAAAGCTTTCGTAGATAAGAAAGAAATTAAGTTTGAGCGTCCGCCTATGTTCTTGGGACGAATGGAGAATTGGGAAGGCATAAAGCAAAGCGGAGTGGATTGGTTTATGATGAGGTGGTATTGTGCAAGGAATATAACTTCCGATTTCTGCCTTATAGTGGTTGTAGTTAATATTTTATTGAATATATGAAGTTGAAACAATTGTGTTACCTTGCGAAATGGTTTATTCAAGCAAGGTTTTTCGGAAAGAAACGCCCTTTACAGAGTGTCATATTTATATCTGACAGATGTAACTTGAAGTGTAAGCATTGCAGTGTTTACAATTACGATAATCCTAACGTGAAGACGTTTGAGCAAATCAAAGAAGAGTTGATTTATTGCTACGAGCAAGGTAGTCGTTTTGTGGATTTCGAGGGTGGAGAGCCTTTTATATGGGAGGATAACGGCAAAAGAATAGATGATTTGATTGATTTGGCAAAATCTATCGGCTTTTTCTCTTGCACAATCACCACAAACGCTCAACGACCTTTTATTAACTCGCGTGCAGACAGCATTTGGGTGAGTTTGGACGGCGTAGGAGAGTGGCATGAAAAGGTAAGAGGCGAGGGAACTTTTGCAAAATTGGAGAAAAACATAGCTTCGTGCAATCATAAAGCCCTTTCGGTAAATATGGCTATCAATACGCTGAACCATGACGGCGTTGCACAAACCATAGAGTATGCAAAGCAAAATCCTTACATCAAATCGATTTCCTTAAACTTCCATACACCGTTTGAAGGTACGGAATACTTGGCGTTGGATATGGAAAGAAGAGCCGAAATCATCGATTTGATTATTGATTATAAGAAGAAGGGTTATCCGATTATGAATTCGATTCCGGGTTTGAAGAAGATGAAAAAATTAGACTTTAAGACAGAGTGTTGGGTAACAAACTTTATCTTTTCAGATGGAAGCAAGACTGCTCAGTGTATAGGATTTGAACAAGGGGTTTGCGATAAGTGCGGTTTTTGTATGGCAGGTGAGATGAACGCTGTCTTTAATTTCCATCCCGGAACTATACTTGCAGGATTGAAACTAAGACTTTAATGTATTCGCGTCCTGTAATTATTCCATTGATATTACTGATTGTAGGGATTATACTTGTAGAGAGTTTAATCCCTCCTTTTGTTATTGGGGAGCATTACAGCAAACACCTGAACGAAACGAAGTATTGTCGTTACAAAATCAAGAAAGAGAGAAAGGAAACAAAGAATTGGATTTGCTATATCGCTGAAACGGAGCAATGGTATGACGGAACGACTTGGCATAAGACCGATGGAGAGGTTTTATTCTATATTCCAAAGGATTCAAATAAGGTTTTGGAGTATGGAACTATTGTAGAAAGCGATGCGAATCTTTATCGGATAGAGAATTATGAGGGTTCGGATTTCGATTATCAAAGGTTTATGCAACGCAAACGTATATATCATAATGTATATGCAAGGAATTATGATATCATAGGAAAAGATAAGTCTTTTGATATTATGGCTGTGGCTTACAGGTGCAAGCTTGCATTGAAGGAAAGGTTGTTTGCATCGGGTCTGCCAAAGGATAGGGCTGCTCTTGCGGTGTCTTTGTTGCTTGGAGACAAAAGTGATTTGGACGAAGATGTGAAGTTGAGCTTTTCTGTTGCAGGCTTGTCTCACATTCTCTGCGTTTCGGGTCTTCATATCGGGCTTATAATAGCGATGTTCGATATTTTGTTGAAACTTCTTCACCTTTTGGGATTCAGAGGTTTTGTTTTGAGACGAGTTTTGCTTATTGTAATTGCATGGACTATTGCTTTCATTGTCGGCTGTACGCCTTCCGCTCTTCGGGTTGCTCTAATGCTTACTCTGACTATTATAACTGATATGACGGTGTATCGTTCCGACAGAATCAATACGCTGTTTGTTACTGCGTTTCTTTTGTTGCTGTTTAATCCTTTGATGTTATTCGATATCGGATTTCAGCTTTCGTTTCTTGCAGTCTTTGGAATAATGCTTTGTATGCCTAAGGCTGATTCATGGATTAAGAGAAAGGTGCCGTCATATTTGAAAGCAATAAGTACAACTGCTGCAACAACGCTTTCGGCTCAAATGTTTGTCTTACCGATTATTGTTTATCGTTTTCATACCCTGCCTTTGCTTTTCTTATTTGCCAATGTGATTGTCGTGCCTTTGGTTGGGTTGATTTTATTTGGTATAATATGTCTTTTGATTTTTGTTGATGTACCTTTTTTGGGTGAGATGACAACTGCAATTGTGTCGGCAGAATTATGGTTCTTGCAACAAACGGCAGAAATAACCGATTCGATTACACGAACTATTCTCGGAAATTAAAGCCTTCAGAAAACAAAAAAATCTTTCTTGATTCCGCTGAAATGAAATCAAGAAAGATTTTACTGAAATCAAGAATCAATAGAACGAATCCTGAATCCGATTTTTTGTATTAAACAACCTCTGCAACGGTAAAGGTAGAGCCTCCGACAAAAATTAAATCGCCTTTCTCCGCTTCTGCTTGTGCTTGACCGAGAGCCTGAGATACCGAACCGCATACCTTATACATAAGTCCTGCCTTTGAAGCCTTTTCGGCAAGAATTTGAACCTCTAAACCACGAGGAATATCCGCTTTGCACAAATAATAAATGGCATTTTTGTCTAACATAGTCAGAACCTTGTCAACGTCTTTGTCGTTTACCATCCCAAGAACGAATCGAAGTGTTTTGTATTCCTGTTTTGCCAATTGGGCAAGTACGAATCTCAAACCGTCTTCGTTATGTCCGGTGTCGCATATTGTCAGCGGATTCTCCGATAAGCGTTGCCATCTTCCAAGAAGCGGGAAATTATTGTTAAGATTCTCGATTCCTTTTCTGATAGTTGTTTCCTCAATTCCGAAATTGTGATATTTGTTTAGTGCGTCTGCCACGGCAATTGCTCCAAGTACGTTCTTTTGTTGGTAGTCTCCGATAAGTGGAATCTGCAAATTGCCGAATCTTGTTTGCCCTGCTTGGATTATATCAGCACTCAATGCCGAATTATTGTTGTTTGTTCTTTGTGCTTCGAGGTATTGGTCTGCAAAAACGATAGGGCTGTTTTGTGAATTTGCTTTTGTGATAAACACTTCTTTGGCTTGGTCTTGCGTTTGCGAAATAACGATCGGACAATTCTTCTTTATAATGCCTGCTTTCTCGGTTGCAATCGATTCAATGGTCGTTCCGAGAAATTGAGTGTGGTCTTTGGAGATGTTGGTTATCAATCCGACCAATGGATTTATTATGTTGGTAGAATCCAATCTGCCTCCCATACCTACTTCTACAACAGCAATGTCCACATTGTTTATAGCAAAATATTCAAACGCCATTGCAACTGCCAATTCGAAGAAAGAAGGTTCGATTGTTTCAATAATCGCTTTGTTTCTTTCAACGAACTCGACAACATATTCTTGTGGGCACATTTCGTTGTTTATCTTTATTCTCTCGCGAAAGTCTTTCAAGTGAGGCGAAGTGTGTAATCCGACTTTCAAACCTTGTTCTCTGAGAATCGAAGCGATGAAATGAGATGACGAACCTTTGCCGTTTGTACCCGCAACGTGAATTGAACGAAAACGTTTTTCGGGATTGCCCAAAGCATTCATCAATGCAATAGTGTTATGTAAATCTTCCTTGTATGCAGATGCACCAATACGTTGAAACATAGGCAATCTGTCATACAAATACTTTAAGGTATCATTATAATTTATCATGATGATGAAATTTTTTAGCGTGCAAAGGTACAATTTATTTGTTTATTAAACGTTGAACAAACAAACGGTGTTTGGCGTTTTGATTGTGATATGATTGATTTTGCAAAACATCGTATGGTTTTTAATAGTAAGAAATTTAAATTTAATAAAAAAAGAGGTTATGTTAAATAAAAAATTGGAAGAGGCGTTGAACGCCCAAATAAATGCAGAATTTTGGTCAGCCTATCTTTATTTGTCAATGTCGGCTGATATGTCTGATAAAGGTAT
>DEPP01000052.1 GCA_002358835.1 Bacteroidales bacterium UBA3389 | reverse complement strand
CCCAAAAGCTTGTTCACGAAATCCAAACTCGGCTTGTTTCGCCCCGAAAGAATGTGTGAAACACTCGAAGGTTGAACCCCTATGTTTTCTGCCAAAGCCACCGCAGTCAGCTTAAAATAACTCATCAATTCTACCAATCTTCCCTGTATCATATTTTACTTTTGTAAATCCAAAATCAACTCTCTTAATTACTTTTGTAAAATAAATCCAAACAATACTTTTGTGTAATTTATTTACTTTTGTAATTCTATACGAGGCTTAAAGTAAAAGGTTACATAAACTACGTATCTGTGCAATTATCACCTAATAAAATACTCTGACTTATATGTTTGCTTGGATTGATGTTTGTTTTGCATTGCGGAATATGTACAAGAGAAAACAGATTACTTTGTTTACTTTTGTAACGCTTTACTTTTGTAATTTATAACCATAAAAACACCTGCACGATTGCATAAAATACACCTCTGTTCGGAAGATAAAACACACCGAATCGAATATACGAAAATAAGATTTTGAGGATTAGAAAAGCGAGGTTTGAACGTGTCTTTGTTCTGTCTTTTTGTTGTCGGATTTCTTCTTTGCTTCGGCTTTGTGGTTTGGAATTCGGATGCTTGTTTTTTCGGTCTTCCCTCCTCCTATTATACGTTCAGCTCTATCGAATTGCTTTTGGGCATTCTCTCTAAACTTTTGCCTTGATTCGATACGCTTTTGAGCATTTGCAATCGCTTCTCTGTCTGCCTCATCAGCCTCATCTAAGCGAGCAAGCACAGTCCTCCTCTCCCAGCTCAAATCCTCAGCATTCATTTTCGGGGCAAAAAGCAGCAGGTTGTGGCGTTCCAAAATCTCTTTAGCCAATCGATAGATATTAGTCTTGCAAGTATTCTCACTTTGTTTGCAAAACGATGAATAAGAGGAAGGTATGTTCGATGCTGTTATGCTTGTTGCGAATATGGAATTAAATTGAGTGCAGGTCATCTGCAGAATGTAACAAAGGCGTCCGAGTTCCGCATTATTGAGTTTCAATTTGCGTGCTGTGTTGTCGTAAGCCACCCTGCAAGTCTGCATTCCTGCCGGACGTTTCTTTGCAGTCAGGACTTTTTTCCATTGAGAAACGGAAAATTCATCTTGAAAATAAACGTCGAAAATATCACGCTTGAAATCCTCAACCAAAGCATCGCTCCAATCGATAGGCAAATAACAACTCTCTTTTTCCTCTTTATCCATCTCTTATTTCAGTCCTACATAATTGTGTTTTTTCTAAATATTTTTCTAAGCCGTAATATCATCGTATCAACACATTACAACAAAAAATATCTTTATGTCTTTATGATTTTTCTAAGTTAAAAAACACTAAAAACATAATCGATTGCAAATATACAAACATAAATCGATATACGATATAAAAAACATATTTTTTTGCTATACAATAAAGTATTTTTTTCTGCATCCCTATTGCGAATACTTTAACTCCCCACCATCCGAAAAAGCATTTGGAAATCAGTTGTTTGACACTATAATTTTGCATCTCGAAAAGGCAATCCGGAATGCTTGAATAATCATTTTTTTTACGAATAAACAACAATTTCACTATGAGCAATAATGCAAATAAACCCAATACGAAGACATCGTTTTCGCTTTCCGAGCTTTTGAAAGAAGAAAAAGAGAGTATCGATTGTTTGGTCGAACCTATTCTTCCACGATGCGGGCTTGCTGCATTGATTGGCAGCAGCGACAGTGGCAAAAGCACACTGCTCAGACAGTTGGCTGCGAGCATTGTAAGCAAGAAACCGTTTTTGCTTTGGAAGACAAAAAGCGTTCAGGGCAAAGTTCTCTACATCTCGACCGAAGATGAGCCTGAAGCGATTTCGTATTTAGTCAAGCGACAAAACAAATGCTGGCAGTTGAATGCCGAAGCACAAGAGCGACTTGAGTTTGTGTTCGACAGCGATTCGCTGATGTACGAACTGAATCGGAGATTGCAAAGCGAGAGGTTTGATTTGGTTATCATCGATTCGCTTTCCGATGTGTTTTCGGGCGACATCAACCGAATGGATGTAATGCGTGAACAACTGCGTCTTTTCAACCAAATGGCAATTCGCAACCGCTCTCTGATAGTTTTCCTTCACCATACACGCAAATCAAGCGACAGCGATGCACCATCAAAACACAACGCAATCGGTTCGCAAGGCTTTGAAGCCAAAATGCGAGTTGTATTGGAGTTAAGGCGAAACGTCAATAACTCTGACCTATTCCACCTCTGCATCGTAAAAGGCAATTATCTGTCAAACGAATACAAACGTGCCTCATACGATTTGACACTCACAAGTGATTTATGCTTCGAATACACAGGCGAACGCACTCCGATCGAATGCCTTATGCCGGTAATAGTTCCTACTTGTGAGAAACCAAAACGAAGCAAAACCTCACAGGAAAAAAAAGACGAAGTCATACGCTTGTATAATCTCGGACTGAATGCAAAATCAATTTGTGAGAAAATGCAACTCGGCCGAACGAGAGTGTACGAGATATTGAGCGAGTACAGAAAACAGTCGTGAGTTTCATCTTATTTCCGCCTTTTTCCGGTAAACCCTCGCTCTCCCCCCCTAAAGGGGGAGAGCGGAAAACGGAAAAGTGAAACTTCACGCAATTAACGGATTTTATTTATCACAAAAAATCATCAGCAATGGAAAATTTTAGAGAACATAAACAGAGAATAATCAAGCAAACGATAGAAGAAAAACAACAGTACGAAACAGAAATAATCTACGACAAAGACTTTCCGCAGTTCTTCACCCATGAGGTTTTAAGCATACTCGACATCTCGCGAGCAACTCTTTACCGCATCCGAAGAGCTTTGAAGGAAGAAAACTCCGACTACAAACCATACTCAAACAAATCACAAGGCAAGAAATCTTGGAAGAACAGATATTCGACCAACGAGATAGAACGAATCAAAGACTACATAAGACGTCAGAACGAATATCAATCACCTTGGAATCCAAACGAATAAACACCTTGTGAGTATGACAAAATACAGATTTTCATTGGACAGAAGCAGTCGTAAATTTCTCTGTCCGAACTGTGGACACAAGACCTTTGTACGCTATGTCGACAATCTCGACAACTCATACATCGAAAACCCATTTGTCGGAAAGTGCGACCGAAGCATCAACTGCCAATACCATCTTTCGCCTCGCAAGGCAGGAATCAGAATCGAAAATACACTTGGAGCGAAACTTGAAGATGGCAAAACGATTCTTGATTCTTATGCGACAGATTTTTGTTCCATAGATAACGAAAACAACCACCCCTACGCATTGGATTTGGACCTCACGCCCTTTCTTGCCAAGCACAGCCACAGCAGCTTTTATCGTTTTATGCTTTCGCTCGGCTTTCCGACCCTTGAGCTGAAACGAGTATGCGAAAGCTATTTGCTCGGTTGCAACCGTACATCGGGCGTGATTTTCTGGCAGATAGACCTTTCGGGAACAATTCGCACAGGCAAGATTATGCACTACGACACAACCACCGGCAAGCGTCTCAAACACCTTCCTCCGCAATGGGTACACAAAAAGATGAACCTGCCCGCAGATTGGCAACTCCGACAATGCCTTTTCGGACTCAACCAACTACGATTCAACAATTCGAAACCCATAGCCTTGGTCGAAAGCGAGAAAACGGCAGTTTTGATGAGTCTTTTCCGTAGCGAGTACATCTGGCTGGCATGTGGAGGCAAATACAACCTGCGTGCAGAGCTGATAAACGAAGTACCGACCGACACAATCGACATCTTCCCCGACTGCGACGCCTTCAACGATTGGCAAGACAAACTTCCGAGACTGCAAACCCAGACCTCCCGACATCTTCGCCTCGTCCACTGGCTTGCAAACGAAGACACACACTCTCTTTCTCCCAATGCCGACATTGCCGATCTGTACTTGGCAAAACACTTCGCCCCTAACACAAAAACAACTCCCCAACCGCCTTTTTCCGAATAAATTCCCTACCTTTGCAAAAAATGACTAACAAAAACACCATGACGAAAGCGAAACCTTTTATCAAGTGGGTTGGAGGGAAAAGCCAACTTATAGAACAGCTTGAGGCACTGCTTCCAAATGATTTTGTCAGATGGGAGAACGCAACCTACATAGAACCCTTTGTAGGTGGCGGAGCAATGCTTTTTCACATGCTTCAAAATTACCCGAACATAGAATCGGCAGTGATAAACGACATAAATCCGGATCTGACTTTATGTTACAAGGTGGTAAGAGATAATCCGCAAGAATTGGTGTATTCTTTGAATGCAATACAAAGCGAATATCATTCGATTAAATCAGATGACGCTCGCAAAGATTTTTTTCTCGTTCAACGTGAAAGGTTCAACACAAAATCTCTTGACGAGATAGAAAACACAACTCTTTTTTTCTTTCTCAACAGGACTTGTTTCAACGGGTTGTATCGGGTAAACAAATCAGGCAAATTCAATGTCCCGTTTGGCAAATATGTAACCCCGACGATTTGTGATGAAGAAACTATATTTGCTGATAGTAAGCTGTTGCAGAAAGTGGAGATAATGACCGGAGATTTTGAAAACACCTTCGTGAAAATCAAAAAAAACACATTTTTTTATTTTGATCCACCTTACAGACCGCTAAACAACACTTCAAACTTCAATGATTACGCAAAAGAATCTTTCAATGACGAAGCTCAAATCAGATTAAAAACGTTTTGCGACAAATTAAATGCAATCGGTGTCAGGTTTATGCTGAGCAATTCTGATTGTCTGGGAAACAATTGCGGAGACAGGTTTTTCGATGACTTGTTTGCGGATTATCAGATCGATAGGGTATTTGCCTCAAGGAACGTTAACGCAGTAGCATCCAAAAGAGGAAAACTAACGGAAATAGTTGTAGTAAATTAAATGTTTGAAACCATCTTAAAAATCATTTTAACGTTATGATCAGTAGCAGAGTCATCGAATACATGCGTCCATTGTTTGACATCATTTCAAATTCAAAAGGAAAGACAATTGGAGAGATTAAAGAAGAATTAAAGATTGAACGCGATAAAATGGTAAAAGGTGCTTCGGGTTTAATCATAGAAAACCTTCTCGGCATAAAAAACAATAACAGAACCGAGGCTGATATTCCGGAAATCGGATGCGAAATAAAGATACTCCCATTGCAAAAGAATCGAAACGGGGATATAAAGGCGAAAGAACCAACAGCAATTCAAATGATTAACTACATGGAGGTTGCAAAAGAAACTTGGGAAACCGCCAAATTGCGAAATAAAATAACTCTTACTTTTTGGGTTGTTTATTTAGCAAAGAAAGATGGAAAGGCTTTGAACCAAAACGAATACGTTATCGTCGATTATTTTCTTGATCACCCGAATGATATTCAAAACAGTGTGTTTAAGAAAGATTGGGAGGAAATTCAGAAATATATACAAACAGGTCGTGCCGACCAATTGTCATGTAGCATGGGTGAATACCTTGAACCAAAAACCAAAGGTGCGAACAATCAAGACCGAACCGATGCTCCGGATGGAAATGGTGGCACAATAAAAGCACGAAGACGAGCTTTCTACTACAAAAAGAACTATACAAATACTGCGATTATTCCAAATCTCGATTTATCTCCAATAAACGACAATGATTGAATCTTACTACAAATCAAGAAATAGAGATTTCACGCTTCTGCATGGAAATTGCTTGGAATTATTGTCAAAATTCGACTTCAAATTCGATTGCATCTTTGCAGACCCTCCTTATTTCCTTTCTAACGGAGGAATAAGCGTTTACGCAGGTAAGGCTGTCTGCGTGGACAAAGGGGAATGGGATAAATGCAACAACCGTGCCGAAATATCGGATTTCAACATGGAGTGGCTCAAACTTTGTCGCGACAAAATGAAAGACAATGCAACGATATGGATCTCCGGAACTTATCACAACATCTTTTCGATAGCCGATTGTCTTGTAAAGTTAGGTTATAAGATTCTCAACGTCATAACTTGGGCAAAGACGAATCCTCCACCCAATATTTCATGTCGCTATTTCACATACAGCACCGAATTTATCATCTGGGCAAGAAAAAGCGAGAAAAAACCACATTATTTCAACTACGACTTAATGAAACAAATCAACGATGGAAAACAGATGACCGATGTCTGGCATCTTCCGTCCATTGCCCGATGGGAAAAATCATGCGGCAAACATCCGACTCAGAAACCTTTATCACTGCTGAGCCGAATCATAATGGCATCAACACAAAAAGGAGGTTGGGTGCTTGATCCTTTCTGCGGAAGTTCAACAACAGGAATAGCCGCGAATTTATTAAGCAGACGTTTCTTGGGAATAGACCAAGAAAGTGATTTTTTGAACATAAGCAAGTGCCGACGTGAAGAATTGGAAAATTACAATACCGTTCTTGAATACCGATCTAAAATAAAAGACATAAATCACTTCGACACATTTTCATCGAACATAGTATCCGAAGAAATGAATATAGACTATGGCGACCTGCCTTTTTAAGTAAAAACAGAAAAACAAGCAATGAAATCCACTCTTTCGGGGGTGGATTTTTTGTTTTCGCTTTTGCTGTTTGGTAGAGCTTTGTTTCGCATTGTCTCAGCTTGATTCACAGCTTGGGGAGATGGGCGTTTGGCGTTGTATCTTTGCAAACGAAAAGA
>DEPP01000128.1 GCA_002358835.1 Bacteroidales bacterium UBA3389 | reverse complement strand
GCAATCCTGCGGTAGGTGCTGCAACCGAACCATCGTGGTCTGCATATATGGTTTGGTAATCGGTTTTATCTTCTTCGTTTGCTTTTCTTTTCAGATAGGGTGGAAGAGGTACTTCTCCCATGCTTTGAAGTATTTCTGCAAAACTAAGATTCTCGTTCCACTCAAATTGAATCACCCAAGTATTTTCATCTTGTGCGATTCTCTCTGCTGAAAGTGTTACCGTTTTGTCTTCGAAAGAAATTGTTTTTGTGAGAGCTTCGTTTTTCCATTTTTTATTGTTGCCCACTAAACATTTCCAACGGCATTTCTTTGTCTCGGAGAAAGCCAACTGCATATCGATTGGGTCAATCGGTTCGAGACAAAAAATCTCTATAGTCGCTCCACTCGGCTTTTGAAAGAAAAGACGAGCATAAACAACCTTGGTATCGTTGAGTATAAGCAAAGAATCCTCATTCAACAAGGAAGGAAGATCGGAAAATATTTTGCTTTCAATCTTCCCATCTTCCGTAAGACAAAGCAATTTTGCCTTATCTCTTTCCTTCAAAGGAAATTTTGCTATGTTATCCTCAGGTAACGGATAGTCAAAGTCTTCTATGGCTATAGCCGAAACTTCAACCATTATATTAAGCCTGCTTTATAACGAATGTATAACTTTCCATTATCGGATTGTGAAGAAGTTCTTTACAAGCTTTCTCCACTTTCTCTTCTGCTTCTTTTTCGTTTGCAGCTTCTATTTCAAGCGTTATGTGCTTGCCTATTCGTACGTTGGAGATAACTCCAAGACCGATGTTTTGCATACTTGATGTTACTGCTTTTCCTTGTGGATCCAATAAAGCCTTCAAAGGCATTACGTCAATTTCTACGTTGAATTTCATCTCTTTATTAAATTTGTTATAATGGATACTAAAATATACGTAAGAACTATAAAAGGTATTGCAAAGCAATTGAAAATAAATAGTAATATCACACAAGATAACAAGAATCCGAATTTGATTTTGTTGTCTTTCCATGAAAAATTCTTAAATTTCAAAGAGAACATAGGTAGCTCGCTTACAAGCAATATTGCCATTACTATCGATCCTATGCAAATGAAATAATGACTTGAAAGGAAATTCACTATTCCCATATACATTTGTTCGTTATACAATCCCCACAAATGTATTTTTTCGTTGGCAAGATATTGCAATAGTGGGATAGATAGCCACAACAAAGCATTGGCAGGAGTAGGCAGACCGATAAAACTTGTCGTTTGACGCTCATCTATATTGAATTTTGCTAAACGATAAGCAGACATCAAAACCATGCAAAGAGGTATGAGATGAATGTAAGGAGTATCTGATGTGTTTTTTACAATCTCCACTGCTAAAAGAGAAGGTGCAAGTCCGAATGTGATAAGGTCAGCAAGGGAGTCTAATTCTTTTCCGATAGAAGAACTAACTCTTAGTAATCTTGCCACAAATCCGTCAAAGAAATCGAATATAGCACCGAGTATTATCAATAAGGATGCTGTGACAAACGGCATCTTTACGGCATCATGATAGATGCAATAAACCGATAGTACTCCACAAAGTAGATTTGCTAAAGTTATACAATTAGGTATTTGCTTTTTTATCATTTTAGTTTCGTTTCAGAGTCCAAAATTACTCATTTATTATCATATAGAACGTAAAAAATGATACTTTTTGTTAGTTTTTAGAGTTATAATTTATATCTTTGCAGTGTGAAATGGTGTTTTTTCTGCCTTGAAACCTGATAAGAACGAGAAGGTTTCTTGAAAAAGGAAAAATATTTTGAAGTTGTAAAAGTGATAATAATTATATGATTTGTTATGAGTGAAGAAACAAAAAAAATACTATCCGATATGGATGGTACAATGTCTGAGGCAATCTCGCATTTAGATAAAGAATTAGGTAAGCTAAGAGCAGGAAAAGCTTCTCCTGCTATGTTGGGCGGTGTTAAGGTTGATTATTATGGAACGATGACTCCTTTGGATCAAATCGGTAACATAAGCACTCCTGATGCTAAACAAATAGTTGTTCAACCATGGGAAAAGAGTCTTTTGGGTGCAATAGGAAAAGCAATTCAGGCTGCTAACTTGGGTTTTGTTCCTAAGGTAGAGGCTGATGTTGTTAGAATAGTTCTGCCTCCTGTTACAGAGGAAAGAAGAAAGGAACTTTGTAAGAAAGCCAAGGCTGAAGCGGAAAATGCGAAGGTTGCTGTACGTAATATTCGTAGAAATGTATTGGAAAAGGTTAAAAAGTTGAAAGATAATGGTACTCCTGAGGATGAAGTAAAAGCTTTGGAGAAAGAAGTACAAGATGTTACAGATAAATTCGTGAAAAAAGCAGATGAAATAGTTTCTGCTAAGGAAAAGGAGATAATGTCAATATAATTGATGTATATAAAGGGACAATGAATGGGTGATTCCCGTTTGTTGTCCTTTTTATATATGTTTTGTTTTAATTGTACGTTATTAGTAAATGATATTTAATGCTATCACAAATGGAAGATAGGGTTGTGCGATACTCGGAAGAAGAATTGCAAGAATTTAAGGAAATTATATTGGAGAAATTAGCTAATGCGAAAGAGAATTTGGCTATGTTGACTGAGGCATTTGCCAATGATGCCAATGATATTAGCGATACAGCACCGACTTTTAAGATTCTGGAAGAAGGAAGTAATGTTTGCAGTAAAGAAGATAATGCAAAGATGGCTGCAAGACAACAAAAATTTATAAAGGATCTTGAATCGGCTTTGATAAGAATTGAAAATAAAACATACGGTGTTTGCAGAGTAACCGGCAAATTGATACCTAAAGAAAGATTAAGATTGGTTCCTCATGCAACTTTGAGTGTTGAAGCAAAATTAAATCAAAATAAAAAGTGAAAGATATAAGACTCCCTCTTTTTTTGGTTATAGCCATACTTGTTATCGACCAAGTCGTAAAGATATGGATTAAGTTGACGTTTACGATAGGAGAAGAGGTTAACCTTATCGGAGATTGGTGTAGATTGCATTTTATAGAAAATGAGGGGATGGCTTTTGGTATGTCTTTTGGAGGAGCAATCGGGAAATATATTCTTACTTTTCTGAGAATAGGTGCGTCATTCTTAATAGGAACTTATCTTCTGAAACTCATCAAAAAGAAGGAAAGTAAATTGATGATATATGGTTTTACCTTGATTTTTGCAGGTGCTGTAGGAAATATCGTGGATTCTCTCTTTTATGGTTGCATATTTTCGGAAAGTACTTTCTTTCAGGTTGCCGAAGTGTTTCCGGAACAAGGTGGATATGCTCCTTTTGCATTAGGAAAGGTTGTTGATATGTTTTACTTTCCATTGATAGATACAATATTGCCGGATTGGGTCCCTTTTGTTGGTGGTGAACGATTCAGATTTTTTAATGCTATATTTAATGTGTCTGATATTGCGATAACTGTTGGAGTAGTAGTGCTAATTATTGCTTTTTTAGTTAGTGGTGAGAAAGCGGATATTGTTCCGAATGATAATAATGTTATAACAGATAGTAAAGAAGAGTAGAAAAGTGGAACTTCTTATAATATTAGCTCTTATTTTGATAAATGGATTGTTTGCAATGTCGGAGATATCTCTTGTTTCCGCTCGAAAGTCCAAGTTAGAAGCAGAAGCAAAAAAAGGAAATAAGACATCGAAGCAAATACTCAAAACTGCAGAAAACCCAGATAGATTTCTGTCTATGGTACAGATTGCGATAACTGCAGTAGGATTGATAACGGGTATGTATTCGGGAGAAAGCCTAATAAAGCCACTTGGAGTGTTTATCAGTAGTATAGGGTTGAATGAGTATTATTCTAAAATTGTTGCAAGAATCATAATTGTAATTTCGATAACTTATGTAACTCTTGTTTTGGGAGAGTTGTTCCCGAAAAAACTTGGAATGAATAGTCCTGAGAAAATATCGGGTGTAATAATAAAACCGATGAATCTTTTGTCTAGATTATTCCATCCTTTCGTTTGGTTATTATCTGTTTCAACTCAAGCATTGGCATCTTTATTCGGGCTGAAGAAACAAAACAATACCGTGACTGAGGAAGAAATAAAGTCTATAATAAACGATAGTGCAGAAGATGGAGAGATTCAAGAAGTGGAGCAAGATATTGTGGATAGGGTGTTCTCTCTCGGGGATAGAGATGTTGCATCTTTGATGACTCATAGAACGGAATTTGAATGGCTTGATATAGATGATTTATTGAGCGATGTCAAACGAAAACTATCAAAACGTATTCATTATATATATCCTGTAGCTGATAAAACTCTGGATAAGATTGTGGGGATTGTTTATTTGAAAGATTTGTTTAACAAGTTAGATGATAAAATGAAAGTTGGGGATGTAATGAGAGCCCCCCAATATCTTCATGAAAGTGTGAGCGTTTATGATGCGTTGGAAACATTCAAAGAAAATAAAATTCACTATGCATTGATAATAGATGAGTTTGGAATGGTTGAGGGAATGGTAACGATGAATGATATTTTGGAATCTTTAGTAGGAAACTCTTCAGAGTTTGAAACAGAGGATGATGAGGATGAATTTATAGAGAGAAATGATGGAACTTATTTGATTGGAGGACAATATTCGTTTTATGATTTTCTAAGTCATTTTGATATGGAGAGTCTTTATCAAGACAATAATTATAACACGATAAGTGGATTGTTATTTTCTAAAATCGGGATAATACCTAAAGTCGGAGAGATTGTAGAATGGGATAGGTTTATTTTCGAAGTAGTGGATATGGATTCAACAAGAATAGATAAAGTATTAGTCTCTGTAAAAGAGGACTTTGATAATATTGAGGAAGAAAAATAAAATAAGAAAAGTAAATTTGAAGTGATTTTTTTTCTCAGAAAGATTGTATTTCAAAAATAAGGTTGTAAATTTGCAAAATCCTATAGTGGGAGAAAAGAGTTTAATAAATTAATAATAAAACAAAAAAACACGATGAAAAAAGTATGTGCGTATTTGTCAATAGTTATGTTATTGACATTAGGTTTATCAAACGTAGCTTTTGCACAAGATCAACAAGCTACAGAGACTGAAACAACAGTTTCAAGTAATACTGAAACAGCAGTAGAACAATCTGCTACCGTAGAAGAGGTAGCTGCACCTGCTGAAGAAAAATCATTCCACCAAGCATTGAAGACAAAGTATATTGAGGGTGGAGTTGGTTGGATGACTCCAATCTTGATATGTTTGATATTGGGATTGGCTTTGGTTATCGAACGTATTCTTTATCTAAACCTTGCAACAACAAATGCAGATAAACTATTGAAGAGAGTTGAAGATTGCATCGTTAAAGGTGATGTTGAAGGAGCTAAGAATGTTTGTAGAGATACAAGAGGTCCGGTAGCTTCTATCTTCTACCAAGGATTGGATAGATTGGACAATGGATTGGAAGATGTAGAAAAAGCATTGACTTCTTACGGTGGAGTACAAATGGCAAGATTGGAAAGCAACATGGTTTGGATTTCATTGTTTATCGCTATCGCTCCATCATTCGGATTCTTGGGAACAGTTATTGGTATGGTTCAAGCGTTCGACGATATTGAAAAAGCAGGTGACATTTCTCCAACAGTTGTTGCTGGTGGTATGAAGGTGGCTCTTTTGACAACAGTATTTGGTTTGATCACAGCGTTAGCTCTTCAAATTTGCTACAACTACCTATTGTCTAAGATCGAAGGTTTGGTTGCTACAATGGAAGACGCTTCAATTTCATTCATGGACATCTTGGTAAAAAACAGACAAAAGTAATTTATCACGGATATTGAACCTATGAAAATTAGGTAAACAAAGTAATTACTTTTAAAACCAAGGAGGAAAAATGAAAAAAGATTTTAGAAAAGTATATTGGATAATCGCAATAGTCATAGGCGTTATTGCATCTATATGTGCAGTAGCTTACGGAGTATTGTTTGATTCTGCTAAGCCGATAGATGAACAATCATCAGCAATGTTAGCATGGAATGTAGCATATTGGAGTGTTCTAGGTTTGGCTGTAGCAAGTATTGTGGTTGCTTTAGGATTCGCATTATCACAAATAATAAAGGGTTTGATAGAAGACCCTAAGAAACAAATGGGTATAATAATAGCAGTAGTGGCATTAGTAGTCGTATTTGTAGTTTCTTATTTACTTTCTTCAGGAACAGATATTCCTAAGGAGATATTTGAAAAGACAGGTTCAGACTATTCAAGTTCTAAGTTTATAGGAGCTTGCATGTACACTGTTTATATCTTGTTTGCAGGAGTAATAGTATCTGTTTTATTCGCAGAAATTTCCAAAAAAATAAAATAGGAGATTATTATGGCAAGAAACAAAAAGAAGCTACCCGGTCTTAACGCTTCGTCGATGTCCGACATATCGTTTTTGTTGCTTACCTTCTTCTTGTTGGTGTCTTCAATCAACACTGATATGGGTATCCAAAGACGTTTGCCGCCACCATCGGATCCGAACGTTAAACCACCGGATATCCATAGAAGAAACACATTCGTTGTGTTAGTAAACAAAGATGATAAACTTCTTTTCAATGGAGAGCTAGGAGAAATTAACAACTTGAAAGAAAGAGCGAAAGAATTCTTAGCAAACCCAGAGAACTTGGCGAACCTACCTGAAAAAATGACAAAGGAAATACCTTTGTTAGGAACAGTAGAGGTGTCTAAAGGAGTTATCTCTTTACAAAATGACCGTGGAACTTCGTATGAAATGTACTTAATGGTACAAAACGAATTGACTGCAGCGGTAAGTGAACTTAGAGACGAAATGGCAAAGACCAAATTCGGAAAGGCATACGTTGATTGTTCTTCAATGCAAAGAGAAGCAATAGACAAAGCGATTCCAATTGCCATTTCAGAAGCAGAACCTAAAAACATAGGAGGACAGAAGTAATGGCTAAATTTAAACAAAAAGGATCTGGAGAACTTCCTGAAATGAACATGGGTTCCATGTCAGATATCATCTTCATGCTTATCTTTTTCTTCATGGTTATTACGACAATGCGTGAAAGTTCTCTTATGGTTAAGGTTAATGTTCCGCAGGCATCGGAAATCCAGAAGTTGGAAAAGAAGTCTCTTGTGAGCTATATTTACATAGGAGTACCGATTGAAGAGCGTAAATTCGGATCAGCTACACGTTTCCAATTGAATGATCAATTTGGTGAGTTGGGAGATATAGTTTCTTTCGTAGAAGCAGAAAGAGCCGCTCGAGCTGAAGAAGATAAACCTTTCCTAACAACTACCATCAAGTGCGATAAAGAAGTTAAGATGGGAGATGTGACGGATGTAAAACAAGAACTAAGAAAAGCAGGTGCGTTAAGAATAATGTATGCTGCATCTCGAAGAGTAAAAGATACGTATTAATCTTTGAGATTTTAGATAGCAAAAGAGTTGCTTGATTCTTTCAAGCAACTCTTTTTTGATTTCATTTCTATGGAGTTTGAATTCAGATTTAAGAAATTTTCGCTAAATCACAGTCAATCCTCAATGAAAATCGGTACAGATGCGATTCTGCTTTCCGCCTCCGCACCTAAAACAAATGCAAGGAGGATTCTGGATATAGGAACAGGTTGTGGAGTTGTCGCAATGATAATGGCACAATATAATTGCAATGCAGATATTACTGCAATCGATATCGATTCACAAAGCATCGCACAAGCATCAAGCAATTTCTCTTGTGGACCGTTCTGCGAAAGGATGCAGGCGATTAATATCGGTTTACAGGAATTCGCAAACAACAAAGAAAATCATGCAAAGTACGATTGCATAGTCAGCAACCCACCTTACTTTGTCAATAGTCTGAGTGCAAAGGGAAAGGCTCGCAATATGGCTCGACATAACAAAAGTCTGCCTTTTGAAGAACTTGTTTCAAATATCGCAATCCTTGCAACTCCGGATGCTTTCATAACGATTATTCTTCCATACGAACAAACCCTGCAAACGATTCAATTATTCAAAAATCATGGCATTTATCCGTCAAGACAAATCGAAGTTCATTCCAAATCGGATAAAGCAATCGAAAGAATGATTGTAACGTACAGACCTTTCGAGACAAAAAACATTGAAGTCGAAAGACTGATACTTCGAAATCAAGATAACGATTATACGACTCAATACAAGACTATGGTTGCGGATATATTGTTATAGTCTTGTTTCTACCAAATCGACAATGAGCAATGAATGATTTGGTAGTGAACAAAAATTGTTTTAGAAATCCGTGTTGATATTTGAAATTCGTTGAGTGCCTAAAACCGCGATGCTTATTTTCTTTGCAGGGAACTCTTTGCTTTTAACATCTTTTAATATTTGCTTTTAATTTTTCTTAACTTGGAGAATCGCAAATTTGTTGGCAAAAGCGACTGTTGTCTCAATTATGTAGTATTTGATTGTTTGAATATTAGCCGCTAAATCAATAAGTTGTGTTTTCTTTTTACTGATTTGAATAATTCAAACTGCGTTTTGAGCTGATTTTCTCTTGCATTTGAGAGTAATGAAACAGCGTTTTGGAAAATTAAAACGCAGTTTTGTTTGTTCTGTTCTTTGTTTCGGTGCATCTGAATATCGAATTTGAGTTTTCTAATTAAGATACCGACCAAAAACACGTGATTAAAGAAAAGTTAAAATATTTGTTAATATTTCAAAAACTTCAGAGAGTAGGTTTGAAAGCTAACCGGAATGGGGTTAAAGATGATTTTCGGATAAATTGATTGTAAAAAAACTACAACATAACTATTGTGTGTCTATCACATTGTAAGAGATATGAAAAAATGTCGTACCTTTGCACGCTAAAATTTTAAGTTTAATAAAATGAAAATGAAAAGAATTGCATGTTTATTGGTGGCAATGTTCTTTGTCACTTGGTTTGGAAAAGCCCAAACAGAGATTCTCGTAGGGGAAGGCGAAACTACGTTTACGGATTATTTGCCTTTCAGTTTCTATGAACCTTATTCCTACGATCAAACAATTTATCTTGCGGAGGAATTGATTCCCGGAACGATTACTTCGATAAGCTATGAAGTGGATTTCATTAACGCTTTGACCGATGTACCTGTTACGGTATTGCTTGGAGAAGTTAGCAGAGACAGATTTTACGGAGGATACAATAGCACCGATTTTGTGCCTGCC
>DEPP01000039.1:5390-7048 GCA_002358835.1 Bacteroidales bacterium UBA3389 | reverse complement strand
ATTACATCTACTACGTTCTTTATGAATTCTGGTCTTTCTGCTACTTCACCACATGTGCAACCGCATGTGCAAGCATCAGCCCATTCTTTCTTAACTTCTATCTTAATAACTTCTCCTCCTTTATCAACAGCAGCGTAGTTCATCTTAACGATGTTTTCACCTTTCTTGCCGTATGATTTGTCGATTGCTTTCTTCATTGCTGTTACTGCAACTTCGTAAGGTATTACTTCTGCAATCTTGAAGAATGCTGATTGAAGAATTGTGTTAGTTCTGTTTCCTAATCCTATTTCTTCTGCAATCTTTGTTGCGTTGATTATATAGAAGTTGATATTCTTTTCTGCTAATTCTTTTTTAACCTTAGCGCTTAATCTTTCTACTGTTTCTTCTGCTGAGAACATTGAGTTTAAAAGGAATGTTCCGTTTGGTTTGATTCCTTTTAATACTTCATACATATTCATATAGTTGAATACGTGGCAAGCAACGAAGTCTGGTGTTGTTACTAAGTAAGGTGAACGAATTACATTGTCTCCAAAACGAAGGTGAGAGCAAGTAAATCCTCCTGATTTCTTACTATCGTATGAGAAATATGCTTGACAATATTTGTTTGTGTTGTCTCCGATGATTTTGATAGAGTTTTTGTTTGCTCCTACTGTACCATCTGCTCCTAATCCGTAGAATTTAGCTTCAAATGTTCCTTCTGTTGCCATAGAAACTTCTGGTAACATTGGTAAAGAACGATTTGTAACGTCATCAACTATACCAACTGTAAATTGGTTCATTGGGTTAGCTGATTTAAGGTTTTCTACTACTGAAAGGATTTGTGCTGGTGTTGTATCTTTTGAAGATAATCCATATCTACCTCCAATAACCATTGGTTTTTCTGTGCAAGTGCAAGATGCTATTGCTTCTACTACGTCTAAGTATAATGGATCTCCGTTAGCACCTGCTTCTTTTGTACGGTCTAACACACAAATTCTTTTTGCAGTTTTTGGAAGGGCTGCAAAGAAGTATTTTTTAGAGAATGGACGATATAAGTGTACTGTTACCAATCCTAATTTTTCACCTTTCTTAGCAAGGTAATCTATTACTTCTTTTATAGTATCTGAAACGCTACCCATTGCTACTATTACGTTTTCTGCATCTGCTGCTCCATAGTAGTTGAATGGTTTGTATTCTCTTCCTGTTAATTGAGAGATTTTTTCCATATAATCTGCTACTATTTCAGGTAATGCTTCGTAGTATGGATTACATGCTTCTCTTGCTTGGAAGAATACGTCTGGGTTTTGAGCTGTACCTCTTGTTACAGGGTGTTCTGGATTCAAGGCATTTTCTCTGTAATTTTTCAATGCTTCTTGATCAACCAATGCAGCCATATCTTCTGTTTCCAATGCTTCTATTTTTTGGATTTCGTGAGATGTACGGAATCCGTCAAAATAGTGCATAAATGGAACTCTTCCTTTGATTGCTGAAAGGTGAGCAACTCCTGCTAAATCCATTGCTTCTTGAACTGATGCTGAAGAAAGCATTGCAAATCCTGTTTGACGACAAGCGTAAACGTCAGAGTGATCTCCAAAGATTGAAAGAGCGTGAGCAGCGATTGTTCTTGCTGTAACGTGAAGTACACCAGGAAGTAATTCTCCCGCTATTTTATACATATT
>DEPP01000039.1:0-5355 GCA_002358835.1 Bacteroidales bacterium UBA3389 | reverse complement strand
GGTATCATCAACAACAATCCTTGTGAAGCGGTGAATGTTGTAGATAAAGCACCTGCTTGCAAAGATCCGTGTAATGCACCAGCAGCTCCTGCTTCTGATTGCATTTCTACCAATTTTACTGTTTCTCCAAAAATATTTTTGCGACCATTTGCTGACCATTCATCAACATATTCTGCCATTGGTGACGATGGGGTAATAGGATAGATTGCTGCTACTTCGCTAAACATATATGCAACGTGAGCACAAGCCTGATTACCATCGCATGTCAAAAATTTCTTTTCTTTTGCCATTGCTGTATTATTTAAATTTAAAACAATTATTTCTCTACAAACTGCAAAGGTACAGTAAAATTTTGAATATTCTTTAATTCATTAAATTATTTCTTTAAAAGAATTTACCAAAACAGCATATTTCTTATCCCATTCTTTGAAAATTATGTATCATTATGGCATATCGTATATCCCGTTTTGGTAAGTGTATAAATAATATATATTAAAGAGTATAGAGAATTTATATATTAAGAAAAAAAATTAAAAATAAAAAAAAGAAATATGTAATCTTTCTGAGATTTTTTGCCAATCAACAATTTGCCAAAAATCTTTTACATAATCTGCTCTTCTGTTTTGTTTATCAAGATAATAAGCATGTTCCCATACATCACAGACTAAAAGCGGTTTTTTATTTTGCGTTATAGGATTTTCTGCATTTGGTAAAGATAAAATTTCTAATCGTTCTTCTTCATTTTGAACAAGCCATACCCAACCACTTCCAAAAAGGTTTAATGCTTGGTTTGTAAATTCTTGTTTAAAAGCATCTATACCTCCAAACTTCTGATTAATAAGTTCTTCAAGCAATTGGGTTGGCTTAGTATTTCTCCTAAAAGAAAAAGAATTCCAATAAAATGTATGATTCCATACTTGTGCTGCATTATTAAATATTGCTCCCTTAGAATTTTTGATAATTTGTTCTAAACTTTTAGCTTCAAACTCTGTGTTTTCAATAAGAGAATTCAATTTATCAACATAGGTTTGATGATGTTTCAAATAATGAAATTCTAATGTTTTTTGACTAATGTAAGGTTCTAACGCATTGAGCTGATAATTTAATTTCGGTAATTCAATTTTTTTCATATTTATTAATTTTAAAATGATTTTATCTTAAAAACAAATAGAGTAAATTATTGTTCAAAAATAGGATTTTTGCAAATTAAGTTTGAAATCGTTTTGTCAATTGGAAATAAAGTTATAATTTTGGAGACTGAAATATAATTATTTTATTCATTAAAAAACATATAAGCAATGGCAATAAAAGGAGCAATTGTAATTGATGTTGAGCGTTGTAAAGGTTGCGGAGTATGCGTTTCTGTATGTCCAAAACAAGTTATCGCTCTATCAAAAAATGTAAATGTAAAAGGTTATAATTATGCCGAAATGGTAAACGGTGACTGCATCGGTTGTGCGTCTTGTGGCATGGTATGTCCTGATGGTGTTATAACAGTTTACAAAGCAAAGTTATAAATAAAAAACTTTATAAGAAATGGCAAAAGAGTTAAAATTAATGAAAGGTAACGAAGCAATTGCGGAAGCCGCAATTCGCTCCGGTTGTGACGGCTATTTCGGATATCCTATCACTCCACAATCTGAGGTTATGGAACATTTGATGGCTGAAATGCCATGGGAAAAAACCGGTATGGTCGTTTTACAGGCAGAAAGTGAAGTTGCCTCAATCAATATGGTATATGGTGGTGCTGCAACAGGTAAAAAAGTTATGACATCTTCATCTTCTCCTGGAATGTCTTTGATGCAGGAAGGTGTTACTTATCTTGCAGGAGCAGAACTACCATGTTTGCTTGTTAATGTTATGAGAGGTGGTCCTGGTTTGGGTACTATCCAACCTTCACAAGCAGATTATTTCCAAACTGTAAAGGGTGGTGGACACGGAGACTATCAATTGTACACTCTTGCACCAGCAAGCGTTCAAGAAATGTACGATTTCGTGTTCAAGGCTTGGGATATAGCATTCAAATACAGAAATCCAGTTATGATTCTTTCCGATGGAGCTATCGGACAAGTAATGGAGAAAGTTTATGTTGGAGATTATGTTCCTCGTTGGACAGATGAAGAAATTGCAAAGAACGCTCCATGGGCTGCATTTGGAAAACCGGCTCACAGAGACCACAACATAGTTACTTCTTTGGAGCTTGATTCATCTAAACAAGAGAAAAACAACCATCGTTTCCAAGCTAAGTATCGTGAAATGGAAAAGAATGATACTTTGTATGAAGAAATAATGTGCGAGGATGCTGATTATGTATTTGTAGCATACGGTTCTTGTGCTCGTATCGCTCACAAAGCAGTTCAACTTGCAAGAGATAAAGGTATAAAGGTAGGTTTGTTAAGACCAATCACTTTGTTCCCATTCCCTACTCAACCAATCAAAGCATTGGCACAAAGAGTTAAAGGAATCCTTACTGTTGAAATGTCAGCAGGTCAAATGGTATATGACGTAAAACTTGCTTCTGAATTCAAATGTCCAGTAGAGTACTTCGGACGTTATGGTGGTATAATACCTACTCCACAAGAAGTTGTAGAAGCATTGGAAAACAAATTAATTAAGGGCTAAGATTATGTTTAACGAAGAAATAGTAAAACCAGAAAATCTTGTTTACAAAAAAACAGATGTTCTTACCGATGCAATTATGCACTATTGTCCTGGTTGTCCTCACGGAACAATTCACAGAATAATAGCAGAGGTTATAGAAGAAATGGGCATCCAAGACAAAGCAATCGGTATTGCACCTGTTGGATGTTCAGTATTGGCGTACAATTATTTTAATGTAGATTTTGTAGAAGCAGCACACGGTAGAGCACCTGCCCTTGCTTCAGCAATTCAAAGACTACACCCAAATCACCATACTTTCACTTATCAAGGTGATGGAGACTTGGCAGCAATTGGTACAGCAGAAACAATTCACGCTTGCAACCGTGGTGAAAATATCATAATATTCTTTGTGAACAATGCGATATATGGTATGACTGGAGGACAAATGGCACCGACTACATTGGTAGGTATGCCATCTGCAACCACACCTTACGGACGTAGAGTGGACTTGAATGGTTGGCCATTACAAATTACCGAGTTGGTAGCACAACTTCCTGGTACATATTATGTAACTCGTCAAAGTGCTTCAACAGCTGCAGACGTTAGAAAGGCTAAAGCAGCAGTTAGAAAAGCGTTCGAAAACCAAGCAGCTAAAAAAGGAACACAATTCATTGAGTTCGTATCAACATGTAACTCAGGATGGAAGATGACACCTGTTCAAGCTAACGAGTGGATGCGTCAAAACATGTTCCCTAAATATGTATTGGGTGACATAAAATTGGAAGGACAAATCGTAAGAGAATACAACCCTGAAGATAGTAAAGTAATCAGAGAGTTGAAATCTGTAAAATAACCCATATAAAAAACATACAACAATGACAGAAGAAATAATAATCGCAGGTTTCGGAGGACAAGGAGTTTTATCTATGGGTAAAATACTTGCTTACTCAGGAGCAATGCAAGGAAAAGAAGTAAGTTGGATGCCATCATACGGTCCTGAAATGCGTGGAGGTACAGCTAACGTATCAGTTATCATATCTGACGAAAGAATATCTTCACCAATCATCAGCCAATTTGATACCGCAATCATACTTAACCAACAATCATTGGACAAATTTGAAAACAGTGTTAAACCTGGCGGATTGTTGATATACGATCCAAACGGAATCATCAACCCTCCAACAAGAAAAGACATCAATGTTTACAAAATCCCAGCTACAGAAAAGAGTGTTGAAATGGGAATGGCAAAAGTATTCAATATGATGGTGCTTGGTGGATTCTTGAAGATAAAACCGGTTGTTACAGAGCAGTATATCGAAGAGGGATTGAAACACTCACTTCCTGAAAGACACCATAAATTGATACCAACCAACCTTGATGCAGTTGCAAAAGGAAAAGAATTGGTTGAAGGTGTGAATGTGCTTTAAGAATTAAAGAATCAGAATAAGCATATATCGAAATAAGTCCGTTGCGAAAAAAAGCAACGGACTTATTTTTTAATTAGTTGCTCGCAAACTCTCTACTCGCAAACTGAATCTTCGTTTTAGAAAATTGAAATCTGATTTCGGAGAATTAAAACGGAAAAAGAGAGGATTTTGGTTTGAAAGATTATCAGATTTTTCTACCTTTGCTTTTTCAAAGTTTAGATTTGATTTTATGATTAAAAGAACGCCTGAAAGGAATCCGTATTTTGAGCTGCTCAGAGGAGTAGCCGTAATAATGGTAGTTGGAATACACACTTTCAAAGCAGGAAACGACTTTTCTTTGATAGTTAGGCAGATTCTCAATTGTGCCGTTCCTTTGTTCCTAGCTTGCAGCGGTTTCTTTATGGCAAAGAAAGATGTTTCCGATACGATAAAATACAAAGCCTTTCTTTCAAAACAAATCCCCAAAGTCTATCTTCCGTGCCTTATTTGGTCGATTCCCTATCTTATTATCTCTTTATGTAATGGGGGAAGTGTGATTAAGGGCTTGTTGAACTTATTTCTATGTGGCTTTTCCATATACTATTTCATTCTTTTGATAATGCAATACTATGTTTTGTTGCCTTATTACCAGAAAATGAACAAAAAGCACCTTCTTATCAATGCAACAGTATCACTTGTCAGCATTGTAATCGTAGCTTATCTTATCCAAATTCAGCAACGTAGCATTCCGCTTGTCAGATATGCAGGTCTGTTTCCGCTATGGACCGTTTTCTTTGCCTATGGAGTTTATCTGGGAAAGCAAAAGCAAAGAAACCACAAATTATACCCCTATGTAATTATGACACTTTGCGGATTGTTGCTTTCATATCTTGAATCCAAATACTACATCTCCATCGGCAGTGGCGGAGCCGGCATAAAACCTTCATCATTCCTCTATTCGTTTGGAATAATCGCAATAGCATTCAGCTCAAAACTTGAAAATCTACTGCAAGGCAAAACCTCCGTCGAACGAATGCTTAACTACATAGGACGAATCAGCTTTGGAATTTACCTCATACATTGTTATTTTATATTTATATTCGGAGCGACTCTTCCGAATCAATGGAATGCTATGCCGTGGATTTTGAAACTGTCGCTTGTCCTTTTGCTTTCGATAGTCGTTATACAGATATTCCGAAAGGTAAGCAAAAAACTTTCTGCCAAAATAGGACTGTAAATTTTGAATTGCCTGCATACGCAAAACGCGGTTTCGGTCCGTTGAATCGGCGTAAATACCCGCTTTGACGAAATCAAGAAACAATTTACTGAATCTTTGTTTTAATTTTCT
>DEPP01000078.1 GCA_002358835.1 Bacteroidales bacterium UBA3389 | reverse complement strand
GCATAATTATAACCTTTTACATTCACATTTTTTGATAGAGCGATAACCTGTTTAGGACATACGGAAACACATACTCCACATCCCTTGCAACGCTCAACATCAATTACAATTGCTCCTTTTATTGCCATTGCTGTTTGTTTTTAATGAATAATTTACTTCTTTATTTCGAACTCCAAAATTATGAATTTATTTTGATATAGCAAAGAAATTTGCATTAAATCTTATTTTATCCTTTTTCAAAAACAAAGAACTAATTGCTTTGTTGGTTGTTGTATATCAAAAAAAACAACAAAAATTATATATCATGAAAAAATTAGAATTAATGCAATTGCCATACTCCATGGAAGCATTGGAACCACACATCGGACGTTTGACAATGGAGTTTCATTACGGAAAACATCACCGTGCTTATGTCGATAATTTGAATCGTCTGATACAAGGAACAAAATTTGAAAACATGTGTCTTGAAAACATTATCAAGAATTCGGACGGCAGTATCTTTAACAACGCCGCACAAATTTGGAATCACGATTTCTATTGGAATTGTCTGAGTCCTTCAAACGAGAAAATGCCTATTGGCAGTCTGCACATTGCCTTAGAAAAGAAATACGGCGGAATTGAAGAATTCAAGAAGCAATTCAACCTTGCGGCTATGGAATTATTCGGTAGTGGTTGGGTATGGCTGGTAAAAGACAAAGAAGGCAAATTAGAAATAGTCAAAACCTCGAATGCAGGCAATCCGATTTGCGAAGAAAAGCACCCATTGCTTGTTTGCGATGTTTGGGAACACGCTTACTATCTTGACAAGCAGAATAAACGAGCTGAATATTTGGAGGAATTTTGGAAATTGGTTGATTGGAAAAAAGTATCGGCAAGATACTGATTTCTCTTCCCGATACAATATACATAAATCAACTTACAATCTACAAAACAACTAATTGCGAACTATTGATTCTCCAATCAGTCTGACAGCCGTCGCAATCAATTCCCTACAAGCTTGCGGCGGCTTACTGCTTCCGGATTCCAAACCTTTCAATCTTTTACACACAATCTCCCCACATTGATTGCGAAACTTATCTGCAAGACATTTTGTCCAATCATAAGTCTTCATCACATCAACTTTTCCATCCGAACCAATGTTATCTTCAACAAAACCGCTCAACAAAGCCATTGCAGAAACACAACCACAAACCTCTTTCATCTTTGCAACACCTCCGCCAAAAGGTGCGGCAATCGTTTCGGCAAGTCCTTTATCCAATTTAAGTTCTTCTGCAAATACCATAACAACACTCTGTGCACAATTATAGCCTTTGGAATGCAAGTCCATAGCTTGAGAGACTTTATTTTCAATATCAATTGTCATCATATCATCTGCTTTTTTGATATAACGTTTGCAGAAGTTTAATATTTTGTTATCTTTGCAATTCATTATTAAATCAAAGACACCATGAATAGAAAAGAGCTTACGGAATTGATATATCGCAAGAAGAGTTTTCTTTGCGTAGGATTGGATAGCGACATTACAAAGTTGCCAGAATGCGTATTGGATAAAGAGGATCCGATTTTTGAATTCAACAAAGCCATTATTGATGCCACACTTCCTTATACAGTGGCTTACAAACCAAACTTGGCTTTCTACGAATCACAAGGCATAAAAGGCTTAATCAGTTTGAAGAAAACAATGGATTATCTTCAACAATTCTCTAACGAATGCTTTACAATAGCAGATGCGAAACGAGGAGATATTGGAAATACATCTCAACAATATGCGAAAGCATTTTTGTCTCCGGAAAGCGATTTCGGATTTGACTCTATGACTATCGCTCCTTATATGGGCGAAGACTCAGTCCAACCTTTTACTGTTTACGAAGGAAAATGGGTAATCTTACTTGCATTGACCTCAAACAAAGGTGCAAACGATTTTCAGTTTACAACAGATAAAGAAAACAACAGATTGTTTGAGAGCGTCTTGACAAAAGCTCAACAATGGGGCACTCCGGACAATCTAATGTTTGTTTGCGGAGCTACACAAGCTACAATGTTTGAACGAATCAGAGAATTAGCTCCCGAACATTTCCTTTTAGTTCCCGGAGTCGGTGCTCAAGGTGGCTCACTTGCGGAAGTATGCAAATATGGCTTGACAAAAGACTGCGGATTGCTTGTAAACTCATCTCGAGGCATCATCTTCGCAGACAAAACTCAAGATTTTGCAAAAGTAGCCGCTGAAAAAGCGAAAGAATTGCAAGAAGAAATGGCTTCTTACTTGAAATAAGGTTTTATATGTTCCGCAATTCTTTGACCAAAGCGGAGAACACCTCTCCTCTATGCTCAAAATTGCGGAACATATCATAACTGCTGGCTGCCGGAGAGAGCAAACAAATCTTTCCTTTCTGCGTTTTCTCGGCACACCATTTGACAATCTCTTCGTAGTTATTGCTTTCAAGACAGTTATATTTGAATCCGGCATCTTTCAACATTTGATTCATTCTCTTACCTGCCTGTCCCACAAAAGCGATATTTTCAACTGAATATTTACTTAGGCCTTTTATCAAAACAGAATAGTCTATTCCTCTATCCTTTCCTCCAAGTATTAAAGTCTGTACCTCTTTCAGAGCATCCAAAGCTGCAATGGTTGCCTCTGGTATTGTACTTATGCTATCATTATAGTAGGTTACGCCATTTATTGTTGAAACCAATTGAAGTCTATGTTGCAATGGTTCAAATTCAATAAGACTTGAGATTGCTTTTTCTTTGTTTAAGCCCAATATTTCTGCAACTTTCAATGCTGCCAAGGCGTTTAATTTATTGTGTTCGCCTTTCAGATACATCGGTTCGTCATAATCGTATTCTTCTTTGCAAAAAGCGATGCATTCAGACTTAAATTCATTTTCCCGCAACAGGCTTTCGATACGTTCATCCTCCGAATTGTAAACAAAGAAATCCCCTTTGGATTGATGCAAAGCAAGATTGAATTTTGCATTCCAATATTCCGAACAATCCTCAAAATGATCCAAATGTTCCTCATAAAGATTCAGCAAAACTGATATATGAGGTGATTTTTCTATAAACTGCAATTGATGAGCCGACATCTCGACAACGATTATCGTTTCTTCGTTTATCTCGTCCAAAACCTCAAATAAAGGTAAGCCTATATTACCTGCAAATACCACATTAGAGTTTTGGTCTTTTATTATCTTGTATAACAAACTGCTTGTGGTGCTTTTGCCTTTTGTTCCACTGATTGCAACCACTTGATTGGCAAATAACCTCAAGAAGAGATCACTTTGAGAGGTCAATTTCTCTTTTGGTACAAACCCAATGGCACTACAAGGAATTCCGGGAGTTTTCAGAAACAATGTTACTTCGTCAAAATTCCCTGCTTCCAAAAACCGAAATTCTATATCTTGAAAAGAATTTTCTGAATCTTGATTTTGAGAAATTATTTCTTTGTTTCCGTCAGCCACAATCAAGTTTTGTTTTGGCATTATGTCTTTTAGGAGATTCAAACTCGACTTTCCCTCTCGTCCGAATCCCAAAATGGCAATTTTTTCCGATGAAAGCATTCTTCGCAATTCTGCTTTCTTTATAACGGAATAAGCTTTTGAGAAAATTTCATAGTCTCTTGGCAAAAGATTATGGTCTTTCTGTGGAGTAAAACAAAAATCCGTATCGGTTTGAGCAAGATATTGCTTTGCAAAAGGCTGATTCAACCACTCATGAAGAAGTACCTCTTTCTCAGAAGCAGGATTGCGCCTGATCCTCATTGCAATCGCTATATTGACTTCTTCTATCGTTCCCACGCATTCAAAAGGTTTTTGCTCGCCTACGCCACACAATTGCAACAAATAAGTCTTTAAGTTTTCGTCCTCAAATAAATTTTTACCAAAGACTTGTTTCAATACCTCTTTTTCTAAGAATGGAGACAATATAATGAAAGCAAAGAGACACTTAGGGCAGTTTCCACACCATATATCTTGTTTTGAGCCTGCATTACAGCTCTTAAAAACATACTGATACTTTAATTGAGAAAACAATTTCGCTATATGCAATTCGGTTAATGGGCGAAGAAAACTGAAATAATTAAAATCCGGTGAAATATATTTTGAAACGTAAGAGCGGAAATCGTTTTCAAACTCAAGACTTTTTGAATACTGATGATTGATTTTTTCTCCCTTTACGGTAGATTCATTGGCTGAACTTTCGTTTGAAAGAGCTATGTGTTTGCGTTTTGAAAAGGCCGCAACTAAAAGGCTTGTGAAAGCAAGCATTGCTGAAAAAGGAGTATGTCCATTCAAGAATCCTTCAGCGTTTAGTTGCAATAAATGTGCGTCAATGGTTCTTCGGTCTTCTAATATTTCATCTCTGCTTATGTTTGCATTGCTACAACAATCCAGAGTTGCTCCTCGTGGATTTATTATAAACGTTCTGACATCTCTTCCTGCACCATAAAGCAAATCAAGGCTCACAACAGAATCCTTACCTCCGCCAATAGGCACGATGTATCGGTCTTCCAAATCGAAACGACAAGGTTTTAGTATCTCTGTTTTCTCAAATTCAAATTCTACAAAACTGTTTATGTCTGTTTGAATTCCGTTTACAAAGAAAAATTCTCCCAATCCATGGAAATATATCTTCCTCCAAAAATCTTGTTGCTGTGAATCCAAAGAGTAATTACAGATTCTGATTTTCTTAGAGCAAAAAGCCTTCCAATAACTTACTAGTTCAATCATTCCGACATTGAACACAAGCAAGTCTAACTGCTCTTTATTCAAATCTGTGAAAGAATAGAAATCCTTAGATTTGAATATATGTTTCGGATTAAAAGAATGCTCTCCACAAAAAAAGTGAAACACCATCTCGAAATCGCCATCCACAATGCCGTATTCAAATCCCTTGTATTCAAAACAAGGATACGCTTCTCTCAATTGCTTATACTTTTCGCTGTTATCCGCTATCATATTTCTAATCTTTGAATCCGAAAAAATAACTCTTTGTTTTATTCTGCTGAAACTTTGTTATAATAAATCCAAATAGGAAATCAATTTATCAACATCTTCTTTTGTTGTTGACCAATCTGTAACGAATCTGACCAATGACTGTTTCTCTCCTCTGGCTCCCCAAATCTCAAAACTGACATTTTGTTTCAGTGCATCGATTTTTTCATTCGGTATATTAAAAAACTGTTGATTTGTGGTAGAATCAGAATATGGTTCATAGCCTTTTGAAATCAATGCTCGCTTTATTTCCATTGCTCTGTCGATTGCATTCTTTGACAATCTGAAATACAAATTATCGGTAAATAAAGTTTCGAATTGCATTCCTAATAGGCGACCTTTTGCAAGCAAGGCTCCATGTTGTTTTATCAAAGGGAAGAAATGACGTAAGTATTTTGTGTTTCGCACAACCACTGCTTCGCCAAAAAGTGCTCCGACCTTTGTTCCTCCTATGTAAAATACATCTGAATTTTCTGCAATGTCTTTTAATGTAACATCATTCCCCTCTGCCATAAGTCCATATCCCATTCTCGCTCCGTCAATGTAAAGAGGAATATCCGCATTCTTGCATACAGAATAAAGTTGCTTTAATTCTTGTAAGCTATAGACCGATCCCATTTCAGTAGGAAAGCTTATATAAAGCATACCCGGGAAAACCATATGCTCGAACGACTCATCGGCATAAAATTCCTTGATATAGGTTTCTACATCCTCTGCTTTTACTTTTCCATTATACGAAGGCAAAGCAAGGACTTTATGTCCCGATGCCTCTATTGCACCGGATTCGTGAACATTTATATGACCTGTATCTGCTGCAAGCACACCTTGATGTTTTGACAGCAAGCCATCAATCACCGTTGCATTGGTTTGTGTTCCTCCGACTAAGAAATGCACATCTCCTTTTTCCAATCCACAAGCTTCAAGTATCAATTCCTTAGCTCTTTTACAGTATTCATCTAAACCATATCCTACTGTCTGTTCAAGATTGCTTGTTACAAGTTTTTGAATTATCTCTTCGCAAGCTCCTCTCATATAATCGGTATCGAAATGTAACATAATCAATTTCGCTTATTAAGTAATGAAATAGAACGACTAAAAATACAGATGCTCAATAAGTGTTTTTACTCCTATCAAAATCAAAATCGCACCTCCTGTAAACAAAGCAATTCTTGGTTTTATAAAGTGTACTTTCTCTCCCATCTTTACTCCCATAAACGAAAATAAAAATGTAGCGACAAATATCGCCAATATAGCTATCACTTGTTGCATTATAGTCCACATCATACTAAAACTGATTCCGACAATAAAAGCATCTATGCTTGTGGCTAATGACAGTAATATTATGACTTTAAGACTTGAAACATCGAAGATTTTTTCTTTCAATTTAAAGTTTCGTCCGTCCATTATCATCTTAAGTCCTATTATAAACAATAAAGCAAATGCTATCCAATGATCTGCTTTTGACATGATCGAACTGAAAGCATCGCCAAGCAAAGCCCCCAATAATGGCAACAATGCTTGAAAAAACGCAAAGCTAAATGCAAGTACGAATGTTCTTTTCTTTGTCAGCGTTTTCTGCAATCCACATGTAATGGACACAGTGAAAGAATCCATGGACAAAGCCACTGAAAGGAAAAGTATTTCCAATATATAAGCCAAACTAATCATTACTTAATAATTTTGTTATATGAATAAATTGTTCAGTTGTCAATTGTTCTGCTCTCAATGTAAGCAAAGAATCTTCTATCTTTTCGAGAGAAAGTCCGAGAGGCTTTAGTGCCGAACGTAACATCTTACGTCTTTGATTGAAAGCAGTCTTTACGATTCTTACAAACAAAGATTCATCACAATCTAATTGTTTTACATCATTACGAATCAGCCTTATAACTGCAGATTTCACCTTTGGAGGTGGTGCAAATACGTCTTCATTGACTGTAAACAAGTATTCCCTATCGTAGAACGCTGAAAGGAGGACAGAAAGTATGCCATAGGTTTTACTGCCATTTGATGCTACAACTCTCTCTGCAACTTCTTTTTGAAACATTCCAACTAATTGGGTTACCTTTTCTCGGTTTTCGAACAACTTAAACAAAATCTGATTCGATATATTGTAGGGAAAATTTCCCATTATCGCATATTGATCTGCGAAAATATTATCTAAGTCCATTCTAAGGAAGTCTCCCCCTATCAAATTCGGAATTAAAACGGGGTAATTTTCTTTCAAGTAGGCTACACTCTCTGTATCTATTTCTATTACTTTAAGTTCATTTACCGAAGGATTGTTCAAAAGATATTTTGTCAAAACTCCCATTCCCGGGCCTATCTCCAAAACAGAACGATTGCCTACAAGGCTGAACGCAATTCTCTCTGCAATACTTTCATCTTTCAAAAAATGCTGGCCGAGATATTTCTTTGCTTTTACTTTTTCCATGATAAGTTTTTCAATTCAAGAAAGCATTATTTTTATTCCTTAAATCAATCTTACTGATTCTTCGTTTCAACAAAATGAATCTTGATTCTAATTTGCTAAATCTTCGTTTTAATTTTCTAAAACTTGATTTTATTTTGTTAGAACTTTAATTCATCTTTCTCTTGCTTGAATTCCGTATTTTCTTCTCAAAAACGGATTCTTAAAACTCAAAAAAGGGCATGCCAAACTGGTTTTTGACACGCCCTCTTTACTATTTAGAATTTACAATTATTCTCCCAATTCTGCACGTTGGAAACTTGAAATTGTCAAATCCTTGTCTATCTTTCTCAAGTGTTCTTCTACAGAAACTTTTGCTTCACGTGTATACTCTTGGCTTAGCAATGTACTTTCCTTAAAGAACTTGTTAAGTTTACCTTCAGCAATTTTTTCAACCATGTTTTCAGGTTTGCCTTCTTCTCTTACTTGAGCTCTGTAAACTTCCATTTCTCTTTCGATAACCTCAGCAGGAACAGTTTCTTTGTTCAAAGCAACTGGTCTGCCTGCAATTACTTGCATTGCCATTTCTTTACCTTCTTCGTCGTATCCTGCTTTTGACAAGCCAACTACTGAAGCCATTCTGTTACCTGGGTGAACGTAAGAATATGTAGCTGCAGCTTCGATTGGTAAATAGTGAGTCAAAGTTATCTTCTCACCTATCTTAGCAACTTGTTCTACTATCATCGTTTCAACGTTCTTACCTTCGATTTCAAGAGCCAAAACTTCTTGCAAAGTTTGTGCTTTTGCAGCCAATGCAGCATCCAAAACTGTCTTTGTAAACGCTACGAAGTCTTCGTTCTTTGCCACAAAGTCTGTTTCGCAGTTCATCATGATAACAGCTGCAAAAGTTTTATCAGCGTTAACTCCTGCTAATACTGCTCCTTCTGAAGCATCTCTATCAGCACGTTTTGCTGCCAACTTTTGACCTTTTTCTCTAAGATAATCAATTGCTTTATCCATATCACCGTCACACTCAACCAAAGCTTTCTTACAATCCATCATTCCGACGCCTGTACGTTGTCTTAGTTCGTTAACAAGTGATGCTGTTATATTTGCCATATCCGTATGTTTTAAATGAAAAAATTATTTTCTTGAAGTACTCTTTTTAGAAACTTGTCTTCTTGGACGTTTTGTTTCGTTATCTTCAGCAACAGCTTTTACTTTTCTGATTTTGTTTTCTTCTTTTCCTCCTGTTACTTCATCATCAAGTAATTCAGTTGCCAATCTGTCGTTTTCAGTTTCCTCTTGTTCTGCAACTTTGCTATCTTTGTCCATTTTTCTTTCTTGCATACCTTCTTCAATAGCTTGGCATACATAGTCAACAATTAAAGCAACAGATTTTGATGCGTCATCATTTGCAGGTATTGCAAAATCAACAACATCAGGATCACAGTTTGTATCAACCATTGCAAATGTAGGGATATTCAAACGTTTTGCCTCTGCAACAGCAATGTGTTCTTTGTTAACATCAACTATAAACAAGGCAGAAGGAAGACGAGTAAGTTCTGCGATAGAACCCAAGTTCTTTTCCAACTTAGCTTTTTCTCTTGTGATTTGAAGTCTTTCTCTTTTTGATATTGCTGTAGATTCTTTATCGTTCAACAATCTTTCCAAAGAGTTCATCTTCTTAACAGCTTTTCTGATTGTAACAAAGTTAGTAAGCATACCGCCAGGCCAACGTTCTGTTACGAAAGGCATATTTGTTCTTTTTACTCTCTCAGCAACTATATCCTTTGCTTGTTTCTTGGTTGCAACAAACAATATTTTCTTACCTGATTTTGCAATTTGTTTCAATGCAGCAGAAGCTTCTTCTACTTTAGCTGCAGTTTTGTGTAAGTCTATAATGTGGATTCCGTTACGTTCCATAAAGATGTATGGAGCCATTTTTGGATTCCATTTCCTTCTCAAGTGTCCGAAGTGAACACCTGCATCAAGCATTTGATTAAATTCTAACATTTTTTCTTCCTTTTTTGTTTACTTTCCTAAATTTTACTATCAATTGGCAAGTAGTTGCGTTTTACAAATCTTACCAATTTGGATACTAAACAATATCCATATACTAACGTTTGCTGAATTGGAAACGTTTTCTTGCTTTCTTTTGACCAGGTTTCTTTCTTTCAACCATACGAGGGTCTCTTCTCAACAAGCCTTTTGCTTTCAAAGCACCTCTATCTTCCGCATTAACTTCACACAAAGCTCTTGCAATACCCATTCTCAATGCTTCTGCTTGTCCTGAGATTCCACCACCATCAAGATTAGCTTTTACATCATATTTTCCCTCTGCTCCGATTATTTCGAATGCTTGACGGCAAATATATTGTAAAGTCTCGGTAGGGAAATATTCTTTGTAATCTCTTCCGTTTACTATTATTGCACCTTCACCTGCTCTCATATAAACTCTGGCAACGGCACACTTTCTTCTTCCTATGGTATTTATTACTCCTTCCATATCTCTTATCTGATTGAATTAAGGTTTACTAATTTAGGTTGTTGTGCCTGGAATTTATGTTCTGTTCCTGCAACCACATGCAAATTTCTATACAATTTAGCACCCAATTTGTTCTTTGGCAACATTCCTTTTACTGCATGTTCAACAATACGAATAGGGAACTTTGCCATCAATTCCTTAGGTGTAGAGAAACGTTGTCCTCCCGGATAACCTGTGTGTCTTACATAAACCTTATCGGTGAATTTCTTTCCTGTGAATCTAACTTTGTCTGCATTGATAACAATTACATTATCTCCGCAATCCACATGTGGAGTAAAGCATGGTTTATGCTTTCCTCTCAATACGTTTGCAACTTTGGTAGCCAAACGTCCTACCACTTCATTTTCGGCATCGATAACTATCCATTCTTTTTTTACCGTGTTTTTGTTAGCCGAAATTGTTTTATAACTCAATGTACTCATTTCGTTTTTGCTTTCTAAAACATTAAAAACTTACACTCTCTCGACGAAAAAACAACCACCGAAACGGGCAGTAACGGCTATTGATTTTTCATCTAACTTTCTCTAAATCAATTAGTCATAGGATAATACGGGTTCGCTGACACATAGATTCAGAGTTTGCAAAATTACTATTTTTTCTTTACAAATCAAGCATTTGAGTAAATTTTTTTTGATTTTTACTCATAAAACTTAGACAATTATGATAGATATTTGCTAACTTCGCAGTGTTTTCATCACATAACAAACACACAATTTGCATCTATGAAGAACGATATTGATAAGACCGATTCATACGAAAAGAGATTAAATATAAAACAATGGGATACTGCAGACCGCCCAAGAGAAAAGTTAATGAACCTTGGAAGACAAAATTTGAGCAATGCAGAGTTGTTGGCAATAATATTAGGTAGTGGAAACACAAAACAAACAGCAGTGGATTTGGCAAAAGATATTCTCGACAGTGTAAACAACAACCTGCATGAGCTATCCAAATTATCATACAAAGATTTCTGCAACAGATTCAACGGTATCGGTCCTGCAAAAGCATTAAACATAATTGCCGCGTTGGAATTGGGATTCAGAAGGAAGGAATCATCCGCTTTACAAAAAACAAGGATTACAAGTTCTGCCGATGCATATGGTGTACTTGCACAATATCTTTTGGATTTGGATTATGAGGCATTTTGGATAATTCTACTCGACATAAAAGGCAAAGTGTTAAAATGTATGTGTATAAGCGAAGGTGGTTGGAATGATACATCAATCGATGTAAGAAAAATATTCAAGGCAGCATTGGAGTTCAACGCATCATCACTTATACTCGCTCATAACCACCCGTCAGGAGAAACAGAACCGAGCAAAGAAGATATTGCAACCACAAGAAGAATCATAGAAGCAGGGAAATTGATGTCGATAAAAATATTAGATCATGTAATAATAGGAAACTGCAAATATCTCAGCATGCTTGATGAAGGCATTTTATAAATATCATTCGTTTTTTCAAAACAATAAATTAAACAAAAAAAACCTCCCATTTTTAGGAGGTTTTCTTATTTATCAATATTTTCAATTCTTTTAAGGTACTGCCACAAATTGTCCGCTGAATGTGCGAAGCGAGTTCTGTACAGCCTCAGGAGTGAGGTTTCCACCGATAAGAGAAAGTGCGTGATCTTTTCTTAACATCTTACCGGTAAAGGTTGCCGCAATCGAATCTTCGCCATATTCGCTCATTGTCAAAACTCCGCAAACCGCAACAAATTCTTCTTTTGCATCAATCGTTGAAACAAATTCCAAATCAACCTGAGTAGCAAATCCTTCTCCGAACGGATGTGCCGCAGACATTTCTTCGAAATCTTTTCCGTAGCCAATCGTGTATTGTTTTACCTCATTACCTTTCACCTTTACACTTAGGGTTTGAGACACATTTGTTCCCAATACATCGGTTACTCCATCTGCAAACACGAAATTGGCAATCGGCATGTGATACGCAGTCTTGTCGATTGTCAAATCGGCAGAACCTGTAAAATCTCTATCTTCACTGCATGACACTCCCAAAAGAGAAATCACGACAAGCGAAAAAAGCAAAAAGATTTTTCTCATACGTTCCACTTATATTTACAAAATAAAACTTATAGTTTTTGACCTACAGCCTTGAAACTTCCGCTGATTTCCTTTATGCTTTCTTGCAATGCATCCCAACTCAAATCGCCCTCACTCAAAATCGAGGTCTTTATACCATATCCACTGAAAGTTCCTTCAACTTTTTGAGAAGTGTATTTGGTTATTTCCAATGTACCACACAAAGTTGTCATACCATCTTCCCTTATTCCTGATGTCGGAATATAAACCAATGTGTTTTCCATAGAAGAAATATTGGTAATGTTGCCTGCTGCAGAAAGCAAATCTGTTCCAAGTCCAAGTGTATAAGTACCTACACTATCGCCAGTGAACGCAATTGCTACACTTTCTTGAACATTAGTTCCCACAATTGTTGTCACACCTTCGATTTGAGTAAACAATGCATCAGGAATCTTTACTTGCTCTTCAGCAATTGTTATATTCATTTCACCAACCATATCTTGCACTTCTTCACAACCGAAGAACATAACCGGTGCTAACAAGCACACTAAAAATCTCATAATTTTTTTCATGACAATCTATTTTTTTATGTTTTGAAGTGCAAAAGTATTGTTTTTTTTTCTAATCACAAAATTTATTTCTAATTTTGCAAAGAATTTGAGTGATGGTATGAACAATCTTATACGTTTTTTACAGAAATATTATTACATCTTCTTGTTTCTGATACTCGAAGGTTTTGCGGTGTATTTCATTTCCTGCAATTCGTTTTATCAAGGCTCTGCAATAACGAGCTTCGCCAATAGTGTTGCCGGTGGGGTTTATGGAGGAGTTGATGCAGTATCAAAATATTTTTCGCTTGCTTCTGTCAATGAAGAATTGGTAAAGGAAAACGCAAGACTCCGAGAACAAATCGAATCATCTTATGTGCGTTATACAGACAGAGTGATGATAAAAGATGATACGATTTACAAACAGCAATTCTCTTTTGTTGAAGCCAAAGTCATATCAAAATCAATTAATAAACGCAACAATTATTTCATGCTCAACAAGGGGCTTTCGAGCGGAATCTTAAAAGACATGAGTGTAATAGCACCAAACGGTATAGTTGGAGTAGTTGTTAACAGCACAGAGAATTTTTCTCTTGTCATGACAGTTTTGCATCAAGACAGCAAGATTGCGGTAAAAAACAAAAGAACCGGTGCAAGCGGTACACTTGTATGGAATGGAGGAAATTATGCAACCGGACAAGTTATCGATATACCTTCATCTATGCCTATCAAAGTCGGAGATACAATAACGACAAGCGGCTTTTCGAGAAATTTCCCTGAAGGAATCGAAGTCGGATACATAAAGAAATTCAGCAAGGATAGCGGAAGTGGTTTTTACAATGTGGAGATAAAATACAGCACCGACTACAATAAATTAGGATATGTTTATGTGGTGAAGAACTTCTTTAAGTTGGAACAAGAACAATTGGAAAGGGGGATAAAAGAAGATGAGTAAAAGCATATTACTGACAGCTTTGAGATTTATTTTGCTATTGGCTGTTCAAGTATTGATACTGAACAATATCAATTTGTTTGGATTGGTGGAACCGTTATTATATGTATGGTTTATTTTGTTGTTACCTCTTCGCACGCCTAAATGGGCGGTTTTATTGTTATCGTTTCTGATGGGATTCTGTGTCGATATTTTCAGCGGACAAGTAGGTTTTCATACAGCAGTCAGTGTGTTTACGGGATTCATCCGTCCTTTGTTTCTTGGTGCTTTGCTGACAAACTCTCACAATGAAGCACACGACACTCCTACATCTGCAAACATGGGCTTTATGCCTTATCTTGGTTACGTATCAATCCTTATGATTATCCACACATTTACCCTTATTGCGATAGAGTCTTTGCGTTGGAGCGAAATACTTCAATATCTTCTTCGTTCGAGTTTGAGTTCGCTTGCAGGCATTGTGCTTATACTTATCTGCGATATGGTTTTCTTCCCTTCATCGAAGAATTAACACAACTATAAGACAATAAGACTACAAGACAACGAGATAGTTATCATTTTATAGTCTTATGGACTTGTTCTCTTTCAAACTCCTTGCCCTCAAATCTTTGTTTTAGAAAACTGATTCTTGATTTCGGCAGATTCTTTCTTGATTTCGATAGAGCGATTCTTTGTTTTATTTCTCACAAACGCCATTTCGAAAATTTTACAAAGTTTTCGTAATATTATTTCGAAGCCTTCGTAATACCATTACGACAAACTCGTAATACTATTACGACACTTTCGTAATACCATTTCGAAGCCTTCGTAAAATAATTATCAAGCCGTTGATTTTTTTTGATACAAAGAAAAACGCAGTTGCAAACGCCTTTATCTATCTTGCAAAGGCTTGTTTGGTTTTGCGGAAAGTAGGAAAATCATTATCTTTTCTTATTAAAGTATAACAATAACTCTTAGAAAAGAATTATGAAAATCACGATACGATATAATGAGATTGCGGACTTTGTCGAGAAAAAGCTCGAAAGTAAGGCTTAATTTCGTCGGTATAGATTCAAAAACCTTTGAGACAACTTATAAATCCGGCATTTCCCATCGATAGGAATAAGGTTAAGAGTTGAGCAGAGGGAGAATAATTCGCTTGGAAGAGGTTCATTTCGACACAGAAACACTTAATGTAATTGCAGGAATAAAATAAGCAACTGCTGAAAACAGAAACAAACGCCGATATACTTTGTGCATATCGGCGTTTGTTTTACTTAACAATTGCTTAATCGTTTCCCCAATCTTTGTATTTGGACATATCGTATTTCTTTTGTCCCCATTGTTCATCCGAAATCGTGCTATCAACTCCTTTAATCTCTTCAAACAACATTTCTTTTTGCTCTGATATTTTTTTCATCTTCTTTCTGTGCGATAAATAAAGGTAAAGCAAAAAGCCTGCAAAGACAATTCCCAAACAAAACAAGATTACTTTCTCCAAGAAATAATTTCGATAAGGCGAAACTTCGCAAAGCAATCCGTTATCAAATATAACTTTAATACCAATCATTGCTATCAACAAGATAAGCAGAAGCAGCATCTTTATCCTCTCATCATCAATCAACTCGCTTTCTTCGCTTTCTTCTACAAACCTATATCTTTTTAATACGACAGGCAACATTATCCCTATCATTCCTCCTAGTAACATCACAGCCGCCGCCACTTCCATCCAAGTAAAAGCAGGATTAAATGGCATAAAGAAAAGATTAACAATCACAATACCCAACAAAGCAGGAACTAAAATATCCGTTATTACAGAGTCTTTCAAACGTCCTGAGTAAGGATTTAAGATATATTTTATTAACGATGACGACCAATAAAAACCTGCAGCAGTAAGGAATATCAAAACAATGATAAAGATAGCCTTTCCTAAATTACTGGGATAAGTAATACCCATAAAGTCTGTAACCAAGTTGATATTCCACAAATGAAATATGTGTCCCACAATGAAATTACTGCTCAAACGAACAAACGAACAAATAAATATCCAAAACAAAAATCGTTTGATTTGCAACTTATCCGTTTTCCATCTTGTAAGTAAAAGAACAGCCATTATTCCGAGAATAAAAACAGCAATTATAGCCATACCGAATATCGCTATAACATTGTCTGCACTCGTCCATACTTCATCGCTTGCCACACTATTTACATGATTAAAATCTATTTCGTGAGTATATAACACCATAGGCACTCCATGAGTAAACGCACTCAAGAAGGTTGATATCTGAACCACATAAAAAACCATGAGGTATGACATAACAAACAATACAGTATTATTTATTATGCTGTTCTTCTTCTGTTTGAATAAACTCGTTAGTGTTTCCATCTGTACCAAAACAATTGGTCTTTAATTTGAATATCGAGAATCACCCTTATTCTCAATGCCATCTGAATAAAAATCTCTAAATCTCTTTCTTCTAACCATCGCATGCCATCGGGTTCTTTGCGACATGCGGCAGAAAAGTTTATGTAAAACTCATTCTTTGAACTTAACACCCACTGCACAGCTTTCTTTTCTCCGTCAATTGCATTGCTCAACACTCCAAGTTCTCCATAACCATTATCAAAGAGCCAATGCAGTGCATCAACATCTCCAAGCACTGCATTACTCCAAGCAGCAAGTTCGGGATAACCATTATCCAAAAGCCATTTGAAAAACTTCTTCTTTCCTTTGAGCGATTCCAATAAAACAATCAGAATCTTTATGTCGTAATCAACCAAAGCAACCATAGACTTATCTCAGTTGAGAATTTAGTTTTTGTTCGAATGTTTTTATAAGTTTTTGCATAATCGCTTCGATCTGCTTATCGGTAAGTGTTTTTTCTTTGTCTTGAAGAACGAAAGAAACGGCATATTGTTTTGTTCCTTCAGGCAATTTATCTCCTCTATAAACATCAAATAACGAAACCGATTTGAGTAACTTCTTTTCTGTTTGATATGCTACCGATTCGATTTGAGCAAAAGTTATCTCATCGGCAACAATCAACGCAAGGTCTCTTCTTACCTCCGGATATTTTGATATTTCGCTGTATTTTACGTTTTTGGAAGGAAGCATTCTTAACACTAAATCCCAATTCAAATCTGCATAATAAACTTGTTGCTTAATTCCGAAACGCTTGCAAACTTGAGGTTTTAGCGTTCCTATTGTGGCAACAACTTTTTTGCTTTCTCTTGCAACAAAACTTAACGCATATTGATAATATCCGTTTGAGATTTGCTCAACATTGAATCTTGAGGTATCGATACGAAGTTGTGCAAAGATGTTTGCGATTATGTTTTTCAGATAATAGAAATCGGTATCTTGTTGTTTTGCCTGCCAACTCTCTTTTGTCTTTCCGCAAGTAAGGATTGCGAGATGTTTTGTTTGGTCGTATCTTTTTATTATATTCTCATCTTCAAACGTTTCAGTTTTTTTCTTGTAGCAATTTCCAAACTCAAAGAGATTCAAATCCGAAAACTTACGATTGATATTATACTCTGCACATTCAAGCAAACCATACAAAAGTGTTTGACGCATCTGCCCCAAATCCTTACTCAAAGCATTCAAAACAGGAACGGAAACTTCTGCAGGGAAATCCGCATTGTTTTCGTAGTAAGAAAGCTTCGTAAGGGAATTATTCATAACCTCATTGAAACCATTTGCCGCAAGATAATCCGAAACAAGATTTTGAACCTTGTCGGGATTAGGTTTGTGTGTTTGATTCAAGCAACTCTGAACAGAATCAGATATTTCCACATTATTATATCCGTATATTCTTAGAATCTCTTCAACCAAATCGCAAGGACGTGTAACATCTACTTTATTTGTAGGAACAATTGCTGTCAATCCCTCTTCGTTTTCGTTTACTGTTTGAATATTAAGACTTGTCAATATATCCTTAACCAAAGTTCTTTCAATGGATTTTCCTATCAGACTATCCATATAAGAATAATGCAAATCAATCTGAACAGGCTCTATCGTTGAAGGGTAAACGTCTTTGATTTCTGAAGATATTACTCCTCCTGCAATTTCTTTTATCAAAAGTGCAGCACGCTTCAAAGCATAAAGAGTTATGTTTGGGTCTGCTCCTCTTTCATAGCGGAATGAAGCATCGGTATGAAGTCCATGTGCTTTTGCCGCTTTACGAATTACAACAGGGTCAAAATATGCACTTTCCAATAAAATATCTGTCGTTTCTGCGCTAACCCCTGAATCCAAACCGCCATATATTCCTCCCATACACATAGGTTCATCATCGTCGCACACCATTGCCTCTTTGCCATTGAGTTCTCTTTCTATGCCGTCAAGGGTTACAAATTTCATTCCAGCAGATTGAGATTTCACTACAACCTTTCTTGATTTTATTTTCTTCAAATCAAAAGCGTGTAATGGCTGTCCTATTTCCATCAAAACGAAGTTTGTAGCGTCTACTATATTATTTATAGGACGAATGCCGATCACTCTCAATCTGTCTGCCAACCATTGAGGAGAATCCATAACCTTTACTCCGCTGATTGCTACTGCTGAATAACGTTTACATAGATTGGTATCGATTTTGATGTCTATGTCATTGTTCTCCACAGAATCTGTTTTGAAATCATCAACAGATGGCAAACGCAATTGCTTTTCTTCGTTTAGTTGAGCCTTCAATAAAGCGACTAAATCCCTACCTACACCTAGGTGAGATGTAGCATCGGAACGATTAGCAGTAAGTCCTATTTCGAATACATAATCTTCTTGTATATTGAAGTATTCCTTTGCTGGTGTTCCGACAACAGCATCAGAATCCAAAACCATTATTCCATCATTATTATCGCTAAGACACAACTCTTTTTCGGAACAGATCATTCCCTCGCTTAACTCTCCTCTCAATTTTGAGCGTTTTATTTCAAAGCACTCGTCATCTGAAGTGTAAACCTTAGCTCCGACTTTTGCAACAATCACCTTTTGTCCTGCTGCAACATTAGGAGCCCCGCATACTATATTCAAAGGTTGCTCCAAACCCACATCTACAGTTGTTATATGCAAGTGGTCAGAATTCGGATGCATCTCGCAAGTCTGTACATGTCCAACGACATAATTTTTCAATCCACCCTTGATTGTCTCCACCACTTCAACATCTTCGACTTCCAAACCACCGAAAGTCAATAATTCCGCAACCTTTTCTGCCGATATATCTATATCTACGTATTGTTTAAGCCAGTTATATGATATTTTCATTGTTCTTTAATTAAATTATTTCACGATAGTCATTTCATCAACCAAATGTTTAGCTCCTGCAAACTTGTCTATAATAAACAAACAGTAGCGAATATCCAAGGAAATGTTTCTACACTGTGACGGATCGTACATTACATCACTCATCGTTCCTTCCCAGTTTCTGTCAAAATTAATTCCTATCAAATCGCCATTCGCATCTAATACAGGGCTTCCTGAATTACCTCCTGTTGTATGGTTACTTGCTATAAATGCAACAGGCATTTCTCCTTTTTCATTTGCATAAGGGCCGTAATCCTTTGCCAAATACAAGTCCTTCAATTTTTTCTCAACAACATAATCGTATATTTCAGGATTTTCTTTCTCCATTATACCCTCTATAGTCGAAAACGCCTTGTATTCTATACCATCTTTAGGTTCGTATGTTTTGATATTACCATAAGCCACTCTCAATGTCAAGTTTGCATCAGGATAAAACTCTTTCTTATTATCCTTTTTCATTATACCATCTACATAAACCCTGTAAAGGCTGTCAAGTTTTGTATCTAAGGCAGCAAGAGTAAATCTATCCTTTTCAGCATACTGAGTCCAAATGTTTGCAAACAACTCAATCGCCGGGTCATTCTCCAATTTCTTTATTTGTTTTGCCTTAAAGTTTTTTAGAATTTTCTCTGCCTTAGCAGGATTCGACAAGAGCGAATTTTCATAAACCTCATCGAAATAAGCTTCCGGATTGTTATCATATTGTTTTACCACTATGTCTTTTAACCACGCATATTTATCTTTTGCATAATCATTATAGAAAACAGACATTGTTCTAATGAATATTTCTTTATCAACTCTGCGATGGTTAGCGTAGTCATTGGAATAGTGTTTCTGCAATTCAGCATAGCCTTCAGTTATAGTCTTTTCAAGATTTGCTTTATCTAATTCTCCTTTCTTCGCATAATCAACAAGAGCCGAAAGTTGTTTTGCTCTATGCATCAAATCAGAAACAAGAACTGCTTCGCTCAAATAGGTATATTGCAAATTCAAATCTCTTATTGCCGAATAGGTTTCTCTCATCATAGGAAGCACATTTCGGTACATTTCCTTATCTGCAGCCCATGATTCAAAATCTCTTTCAAAGGCTTTCTTCTTATCAACAGCGTTTAATCTCTTTAGTCCTCTCACTTCCCCTTGCCATTTCTTCCAGCCATTAGCTACTGAAGCTACTTGTGAGGCATAGCGTAAGCGTTGAGCAGGACTTTCATTCATCGCTCTATTATAAACATCCAATCTGATAGAATCATGAAACGCCTGAACATTATGGCCCTGTGCTGCACTTTGAGTGCCATTGTTATGGCCCAAGTGAACTGGGGCGAGTGGAATCAGTGGGGACAGCAGACGGAGACGACATATGTGAACCCCGTGCTGCCTTCCGACTATAGTGACCTCGACTGCATCCGTGTGGGTGACGACTACTATGCCATCTCCTCTACCATGCAGTTTTCACCCGGCATGACCGTGCTGCACTCTACCGACCTTGTCAACTGGGAGGTGGTGGGCAATGCCGTTGCTGACCTCACGCAGATAGGTCCTGAGTTGGGCTGGCGCCGCATGGACCGCTATGGACGCGGTGTATGGGCGGGCTCCATACGCTACCACAACAATCGCTTCTACGTATTCTTCGGTACTCCCGAGGAGGGTTATTTCGTGACCTCTGCCCCCGAGGCTTCAGGTCCGTGGGAACCGCTCACCTGCCTTATGGCCGATGCGGGGTGGGACGACTGCACCGCTATCTGGGACGATGAGGGCCGTGGCTACTTCCTCGGAACCTGCTTCCGCGACAACTGCAAGACCTACATGTTCCGCATGGCCGACGACTGCAAGAGTATCGACCTGCAGAGTGCAAAGCTCGTCAATGAAGGCAATCACCGCGAGGCCAACAAGCTCATCCGTCACGGTGACTACTATTACCTCATCTTCAGCGAGCACCAGCATCATCTGGGCCGCTACGTGATGGCCAAGCGCGATACCCGCCTCACGGGCGATTTCAAGGAGGAGACCCAACTCTTGCTCCCCTGCCGCGAAGCCAACGAACCCAATCAGGGAGGCATCGTGGAGGGTCCTGACGGCAAGTGGTACTTCTT
>DEPP01000117.1:11187-14665 GCA_002358835.1 Bacteroidales bacterium UBA3389 | reverse complement strand
TTCAATATCGGATTATCTATCTTTTGCAATGCCGAAAACACATCCTCTCTCAACAAATTGGTAGAATTGGAAAGTATAGTAATCTTTGCCTGCGGGCAATATTGATTCCTCAATTCTATGACATCATCCACAATACCCGAAATTTCTGGATGCAGTGTTGGTTCTCCGTTTCCGCTGAATGTAATCGAGTCTATCTTTGCGTTCTCTTCGCAAGAGTTCGATTCAAACTTCATTTTCAACGCTGCTTTTATGTCTTCTCTTTTGTGCAACGGCACATTGATTGTTGTATCTATTTCATTCCAACCGCACTCACAGTAAATGCAATTAAAACTACAATATTTCTTTTCGGTAGGAAGCACATTCACTCCAAGCGATGTGCCTAAACGTCTTGATTTTATCGGTCCGAATACAATGCTTTCAAATAACATACTCAATAATCTTTTAATCTAAAACACTGATACATTTATATATTTTTTCGGATTGGCTTTTATGTCTTCTATCAACGCATCGAGCTTCTTTGCACTCTCGTCAAGACTTTTGTATAATCCCTCATCGTTAATCAGCAATCCTATATTACCCTTGCCTTTCTCGATTACACCAAGCACATTGTTTAATTTCTCCAATGTTTGCGTTGTTTGCAAAATAGTGCTTCCCAATTGAGCTTGTGCAACCGTGTCGGTAATTTGTCCTATCTTGCTTATGATATTGTTCAATTCATCATTGTTGTTTTTCAAATTTGAAGTGATACTTTCGGTGTTTGATATTATCTTGCCGATTTTTTCTTTCTCGTTTTTCATTAAATTATCAAACTGACCGGATATTGAACTTAATCTTTCGCTTGTTGCTTCAAGGTTGGCGAATGTATGTTGCAGATTGTTCTGTGTTTGTTGGTTGAGAATATTTTTTGTGGCAAACAAAATGCTATCCAAGTTTTGAGCCATCGGAGCAATGCTTGAGCCTAACTTATCCAACATTCCGAGTTCGACACCTCCCATTATGGTATCTTTGTTTTCAAGAATGCGATTACTATTTCCAAGTTCTATTTTCATAGCTTTTGAACCGAGTATATCGGCACTGAAAAACACCATCTTGGAATCATCTGTTATTTTTATCTTACTATCAACCGCTACCGTAACAAGAAACTTCTCGGCTCTCTCTCCCATTGCCTCTATGTCTCTTACATACCCCACTTTCATACCATTAAGATATATGTAATTACCTTCATACATCCCGCTAACATTATCGTAAAAAACATAATATGTTGTCTCCTTTTGAAAAACATCTATGCCTTTTAGAAATTTTATTCCAAAAAATAAAAGTAATAAAATACCGAAACCGACTATTCCTATCTTAATCTCTGTCTTCATTTCTTTTCTGTTGACTATTGTTTCTTCTTTTCTAACGCTCGAGCCTGCTCAAAGTTTATACGCTTTCCATTATGGAAAACGACAACAAAGGCATCTTTATGACCCAAAACACGAACTTTTTGCACATAATTTGATGCCTCTTTCTGAGTTGCAAATAATCCTGCGCAATACTTCCAATAACCATCAAACTCATAAAGCCACACATCTTCCAAACCTGCAAAACGTGCATCGGATGTTGATAGTTTATTTTTCATTGAGGCAAATTGAACTCTGTATATAACTTCCAAACCTTCCGATTCTGCTTTCATAACAGAATCTCTTTGTTGCTGAGCTGCTCTTTCAAGATTTTCTTTCTTGATACGCTCTTCCTCTTTGGCTTTTGCTAATTTTTCTGCCTCCTCTATTTGTTGCTGTTTATCCAATACATCTTTCGGGATAAGAGATGCAACAGATGGTATAGCAATCTTTACATTGTCTTTATGCATTTTATATTCGCATATAGCACGGAAAATAGACGCGGCAATCTCATACTGTCCTATTTCTGACATAAGATATTCCTCTTCTTCGGCATTTGAAATAAATCCAATCTCTACTAAAACAGACGGCATGGCAGACTTTAAGAGCACAACGAAATTTGCTTGTTTAACACCTCTGTTTGAAATCGGAGTATTGTTTGTAAGTTGCTTTTGAACCTTATCAGCAAACCACAAACTGCCTTCCATATAGGCATTTTGGTAAAGGGAAAACAATATGTCATTTTCGGGAGCGTTCGGATCGAATCCATCATAATTTTCTTCATAATTTGCTTCAGATAGAATATCTTTGTTCTCCTTTTTCGCGACTTCTAAATTCTGAGCGGCTTTTGTAAGACCCAACGCAAAGGTTTCACTTCCTTTCGGAGCCTTATTTGCAGAACTGTTACAGTGTATTGAAATGAATAAATCAGCTCCTATTTTGTTGGCTATCTGACTTCGTTTGTATAGCTCAATATCCTTATCGATAACCCTGGTATAGTAAACCTCAACATCTTTCAAATGTTCAGTTATCATCTTTCCAAGCTTTAAGCTGACTGCTAAGGTAATATCTTTCTCTTTTGCTTTGCGTCCGACCGCTCCGGGCTTTGCTCCACCGTGTCCTGCATCAATAACAAGCTTATCAAATTTGTTTTTAGTAGCAACCTGTTGTGCATTTACTGAGTGTATCCCAAGAAAAATACTCAGTAAAACAAAAAAAATAACAACAAAGCTTGTTTGTTTCATCATTTAATCTTTCAATATTACAAAAAATCTTACATTTGCAAATCGGTTACAAAGGTACAAATTAAAATTAAAAACGATTGAGAAAGTCGAACTATATATGCACTTTTTTATTCTTCGTTGCTGTGATTCTGTGTTTTAACACACAGAACGCATACTCACAAGATTCGCTTTTTGTTCAAAAACAAGACTCTTTAGACTTAAAAAAGAACAAGAAAAAGGCTGTTTTGGACGCACGAATCGACTATAGTGCAGAAGATTCTCTGACTTTTTTCCTTGATAACAAAGATGTTTTTCTTTACAATAAAGCTAAAATCGATTATGATAAAATGAAACTCGAATCGGGTTTTATGACAGTGAATTTCGATACAAAAACGCTTTTTGCCGAAGGAGTAAAAGACAGTACAGATACCATCGTACAAGCTCCAATTTTCAAAGAAGGTAACGCCGAATACAAATCCAAAGAACTGAAATATAATTTTGACACAAAGCAAGGCCTAATCAGCAATGTGTTTACAAAAGAAAGTGATGGGTATTTGCATGGTGAGAAGGTAAAGAAAAAAGACGATCGTACCATGTATATATCTTCAGGAATGTTTACCACATGCGACAATGAGGATCACCCGCATTTCGGGATCAGTTTTTCGAAAGCTAAAGCCATAACAGACGATAAGATTGTTACAGGCCCGGCTTGGTTTTCTCTTATGGAGATTCCTCTTCCTGTAGGCATACCTTTTGCATATTTTCCTTTCACCGATGGCAAAAAATCAGGCTTTCTTATGCCTTCATACGGAAATGCGGCAAACAGAGGCTACTATCTTCGCAACATAGGTTGGTATTTTGCAATCAATGACT
>DEPP01000117.1:8844-11145 GCA_002358835.1 Bacteroidales bacterium UBA3389 | reverse complement strand
ATATACCAATCTTTCGTATGCGTTGAATATTTCTTCAAGCTATGTTAAGCGATACAAATATCGTGGAAGCATTGAGTTTCGTTACGAAGACAATCACACAGGTCTGAAAAATACTCCTTCGTATAGTTCATCTTCAGACTTCAAATTCAGGTGGACACACTCGCAGGAAGCAAAATCACACCCCTATCGAACTTTTTCAGCCAATGTAAACTTGGTCAGCAGTAAATTTAACCAATACACAACCAATGTTTCGGATTACTTTAACAACACAACAACTTCATCAATCGCATTTTCAACTCGTTTTGGCTCTGCTTGGTCATTCACAGCCAACCTTGGAGAATCTTATAATATCAATTCGGGAGCCATAAGCTTGGATTTACCATCTATGACCTTGTCTTCAATTCAATTTTATCCGTTTAGAAAAAAGAAAAGTAGCGGAAAAAGAAAATGGTATGAGGATATATCGTTTTCATATCGAGCAAACCTCATCAATACTATAGATACATACGACTCCCTTTTGACCTCGTCGGACTTGATTAAGAATTTCCGCAACGGAATAATGCATTCGATTCCTATATCAAGCAATGTAAAAATACTAAAACACTTAAATTGGACAAATTCTATAAGTTATACCGAACGCTGGTACACAAACAGCATAAGCAAAACCTACAATCCAGAGACCGATTTGATAGATAAGGATACCATCTATGGATTTATTGCAAATCGAAATGCGAATTTCACAAGCAGTATCAACACACGTCTTTATGGAATGTTCACTTTCAAGAAAGGATTCATAAAAGCAGTTCGTCATGTAATAAATCCTTCTATTTCTTTCAACTATACGCCCGACTTTTCTGAGCCTTCGCTCGGCTTTTACGACTTTTATACCGACAAAGAGGGTAAGCGTGTTTACTATTCAAAAACAGAAAACGGCGTATTCGGTTCCCCTCCGCAAGGAGCTTCGGGAGTGATAAGTTTTTCTTTGGGAAATAATCTCGAAATGAAAGTTCCAGACAAAAATGATACGGTTGAAGGGATGCGAAAAATCGTTCTATTGGAAGCATTCAACATAAGCTCGGGATATGATCTGGCAAGAGATTCTGTAAATTGGCAACCGCTTAGGCTAACTGCAAGAACAACGCTTTTCAAAAAGCTTTTGATAAATTTCTCTGCAGCTTACACACCTTATGTCTTGAATGAGAACGGAGTATTGACCAATGAATTACTATGGCATAAAGAAGGGCGTTTATTTCAAAAGCAAAACTCACAATGGACTTTGAATATGAGTTGGAATCTCAACTCAAAAGCAGATCATAGTCAAACAACAGGCGACTACCATTCACCGACAGAAATGCAATACAGTCCTTTTTCAAATCCAAACGAGATTTTATCCGAACATGTGGACTTTTCAATACCTTGGAATTTGACTCTCGGAGTAAATTACAGCCGATTGAGTTCGTATATCGTTTCAATAGCAGGCTATCAAACCAATCAATCAGCCACATTGACTGCAAGAGGAGATTTGAACCTTACAGAAAAATGGAAAATCGGCTTTTCGAGCGGTTACGACTTTATAAACAAGGACTTCACTTACACATCCATCGATTTCTATCGCGATTTGCATTGTTGGGAAATGCGAATGAATTGGATTCCTTTCGGTCCTCGACAAGGCTGGAACTTCTCTATATCGGTTAAAGCCCCTATGTTGCAAGATTTGAAATATGAAAAACGTAACGACTTCCGTAACAGAATGGAATATTAAGAAGATTTGCCTTGGGCTTATCTTGTTTCTGTCCTTCGGTTTGCAATTTTGTAATCTCAAAGCACAAACTCTCGATTCAGATTCGGTAAAAAATGCAATCGAAGAGCAATTAGGCTGTTATCCTAACTCGACTTTGTGCGATATTTACAAGAGTTTCTTTCAAGATTTCTATGGTCCGGGGCATCTGATTGCAGATAGCGTATCCGCAATTCGCTATATGGAGCAAGAAATCGAGCAAAGCCATCTCAGCCTCTGCAAATCGTACGAAAAAGTCGGTACAGGCAAAAATTTCTATCGCATAAACCTTTCTTTGGTTAAGGAAGGAGAAATATCCGTTTATGCTTTATTTGATGCCTTACAAAGAAGCATTGCTCTGACAACTCAACCCGACATCAATACTTGGAAGAAAGAGTGGGAAGCGATTGAGAAAACAGCTGTTTTATTCAAAAACCAGATTGCAGGAGACTACGAAAAAGACAAGCAATTCATCGAAAAAATGCTATCCGAAGGGGATTACATAATGCGACATTCAAAAACAT
>DEPP01000117.1:246-8810 GCA_002358835.1 Bacteroidales bacterium UBA3389 | reverse complement strand
TACCATCCCCACTATCGTTTGATTCATCGCACAATTTTCGAACAAGAAATCCTGCCTCTGATCAAAAACTAAAAATCATCCGTTTAAGCACTCGATAAGACATGATTTTGTTTTGATTTCATTCTTCCTAATAGTGCTTAAACGAAACAAAGAAACAATTTTCTGAAATCAAGAAAGAATTTTCTAAAACAAAGAAACAAAAAATTCTTTCTTTGTTTTATTTTCACCCCTCTTTATTGTATAAAAAACAAAAGTCGAATCGCTGATTTAAGTTCAACAATTCGACTTTTCCAAATATAGTTTTACTGCTTTATTTTTACTTTTCGGACGACTTATCCTCTTTTTTCTCTAATGCATTGTTGATAAAATCGGTTTCGATTTCCTTATACGATTCGACAACATTTGTTTCTATTGCCTTGTATCCGTCAACCACGCCTTTCTCTATTGACTTATAACCTTTAACAACGCCATTCTCAATTGCCTTATAGCCATTGACCACCGCTTTTTCTACTTTTGTTGATTTTAACTTAGGCTTTCCGGTTGCAGTGTCTTGTTCCAAAAATTTTTCACTAAACTTGTCTTCTATCTTTTTGTAAGTTCCAACCACGCCATTTTCAATCGCTTTATAGGTTTTTACAACCGTTTTTTCAATAGGCGAACTTTTCAATTTCAATTCTTCTTTATTCATATTCGTATCTTGAATTTGTGCATTGCTTAGCGACAATGCGGATAATAAAACTACGGATAAATTCATCATATCTTTACCTTGATTTAACTTATTCTTAAAATCTGTAACCTATTCCTATACTTGCGGTATTCTCTATCATATTTGCCACATCTGCGTTTTGCAAAGAGTTAAACATTGCGTACTTGTAATTTACGTTAAATTGCAAACCACACTTCAATTCAAAGCCTGCAATCATTCCAACGCCCAAATTCCAACGGTTTAATGAGAAGTAATTATTTTCTTTCAAGACATCGACATCATTCATCTCGGCAGTGAATAACGCAATTCCATAAGGACCTGCACCAAAATAAAAAAGTCCGCTACCTACTTTGAATTGTCCCATAATGTATGCAGGCACTTCTATTCCCCAGGTGGACAATTCCAATTCGCTTGTCAAGGTTTGAAATCCGGATTTTTTGTATTGTCCCAATAATTCCACTTGAAAGGCAAGGTTTTCCAAGATATCTCTCTTCAAAAACGCACCTGCATTCGCTCCAAATCCGTTTGTGGTTTCTCTTACCAAAGGAAGATTCTTGCAGATATTGAAACTGCTATTCACTTCTCCCTTTACACCAAAGCTTATTTTGCTTTCATCTTTTTGTGCCATTGTCGCAACATTTCCCATTGCGAAAACTGCAATCACAATCATTAAAAACTTTTTCTTCATACTTTTTTTGTTTTTTGTTATTCTTGTTTTCGGTTGCAAAATTCGCCATAATACTAAATCTTGATTTGAAAAATAATCCCTAAAATTAGAACAAAAGTCCGATAACACTTCCTATTAAAGAAAAAAAAGCTAATTTTGCAAGAAATAAACACCATTATGAAGAAAGTACCTCTACTACATTGGAAAGAAAATCTTGCGAGGATTTCCATGGAAGACCAAAGGGTCGATACGGATCTTATATATATTGACAGCTATGAAATACCTAAAATAGTAAAAGAGCCCTTCCGTATAGACACTACAACAACCATGATATACGAATCAGGAAGTGTAGAAATATCTATTGATATGAAAAGATACAAAGTTGAATCGCCTTGCATGGTTGTAATGTTGGCTGACAGCATTCTTCAATTGCATTCATATAGTGAGGATTTGAAGATAAAGGCTTTGGTATTTTCGAAACGCTTTAGCGATGATATGTTTCATAATATCCACAAACAAACCCATCTTTACATATCTACACACAGCAGACCGGTAATTAAGTTAGATGATATAGGGAAAAACGTTCTCAAAAACTACCTTGAAACCATGCGAATGATTATTGCAAACAAGAAAAACCCATATCGATTGGAGGCAGCCAAACATTACACCTTGTCTTTATTCTTTTCATACGCCCATAACATGCACTCGGAGGATGAGAACATCGAAAGCAGAGGCATAGTTCAAGATTTCATTGCATTACTCAAAGATAATTATCGCAAGCATAGGGATTTGACATTCTATTCTGATAAATTATCAATCACACCCAAGTATTTGACAACTCTTGTTAAGGGTTCGACAAGCAAAAGTGCTCATAAATGGATAGAAGACTATGTTATAATAGAAAGCAAAGCCCTTTTGCGTTCAAGTAACAAGACAATAGAACAGATAAGTCTCGAGTTGTCATTCAACAACCAAGACGTATTCAGCAAATTTTTCAAAAGGGTAACAGGAATCTCGCCTTCGGAATACAGACGAAGGTTCTGAAAATGTTCATCTTTAGAAATAATAGCTTAATCCGAAGTATGAGCCTCGGTAAGTTATCTTTTCATTTTGATTATACCTGTCTAAAAATCCGTATTTGCTACCTATATTGAAAGCGAGTTTGTGAATTCTGAATGTAAATCCAAGAAGGAAAGAAATATCATGAGGATTGAAATCGCTTTTGTTTAGTTTTGCTCCTGCCAATCTTGCATTGAAGATGTAGTCATAAGCAATTCCGAATTTAATTCCTCCTCCGCCCATAGGGACAAAGTATCCAAAGGTGTAGTTCAAAGGAATTGATATTTTGCCTCCCTCAAATATACCTTCAAACTGCTTAGTCCGTTCGTATTCTGCTAGAATTCCGAAATCAAAACTTGACAATTCGCCAGTATTGTATTGAAACATCAAACCAACATTTGAAACAAATCCATTCTTTCCCGTCATGTAGCCGCCATGATAAAATTGACGTGCACTGCCTGTTGAAATCGTTAAAGCCGTTTCAAATTTGCGTATATTCTTTCGGTGCTTATATGCAATATCTCCTGAAAATCCTAAATCCGGATAAGCACTTGCGTTGACGGTAAGCCCATATACAAAATCACATATTTTATCCATACCATCGTAATCTATCAATTCCGCATCGTCTTCAGGTTTGTGATATGGCGATTTGGTACCTGTGGTCATTGTTATGGCAGGAATTTCCATTGAAGCAAAAGAACTGTGATCTGAATCGGTGAAAAAGGATTTCTCAAAGTCAGAAACCTCTATATGAATATTTCTTTCTGTTTGATTAAATATCGTTTCCCATCCTTTAAGCATCTTTACACCGGCAATTTTCAAACTTCCATTCTTGTACCATCCTACCATATCGAGGTTAATCATCAATTTGATTTGTTCTCTTTTGCCTACATACAAATGATGTGAAGCATAGTGTTTACTACCTACCAATCCTATTTCCTCGGCATCAAACCATGCCAATATGATGTTTCGATTCAGCTTATCTTTATTTGATTTGAGAAGTCTGGCCAACTGTAATAGTACAGCAGAACCTGAAGCGTTGTCGTCAGCTCCATTGTATATTTCCCCATTCCTTACACCCAAGTGGTCATAATGAGCACCTATGAGAATATATTCGTCTTTGAATTTCGTATTTTCAGCTTTTATTTCAGCAATTATGTTCTTTCCTAAGCCTTTATGACATTTCTGAGTAGAGTATTCAAGAGATATATCTCTCAATTGAGAACAAATGTATTCTCTTGCTTTCTCTCCTCCTATTGTTCCGACTTTTCGTCCTTCAAAAGCATCACTACTCATTGCGTAAACATCTCTTTGCAAAAGTTCTTTTTGCTGTGCATTCAGCAGAATGGGAAACAGCAACAATGATATAAACACTAAACCTCTGTTCATGGCGATAAATAAAAACGGAGTATGAAAGCAAGGACGCACCTTTCCTTCACACTCCTTCGAATTATTGATTTATAATCTTAGAATGGTAAATCATTTTCTTGTTCAAATGATTGAGAGGAATCGAATGTTCCACCCTGCATTTGTTGTTCAGGATATACCGGTTGTTGTTGAGCTGGTTGAGCCATTGGTTGCTGTGGTTGATATACCGGTTGTTGAGGTTGTTGGTACATTGGTTGCTGTGGATAAGGTGATTGAGGGTATGGTTGTCCGTAAACAGGAGCTGCTTGTGGTTGATAAGCGTTTTGCATGTGTGCTTCTACTCTAAAACAGCTCAAATCGGTGTACCAACGTTCTTGATACTCTCTTGAACGTACAGAGAATTGAACTCTGACCATTGAACCAAGTTGTAGGCTTTTTACCATGTTGATTCGAGCCTCTCCAAACAAAGTAAAGGCTGCATTAGCAGGGTATTCCCCATCTTGATATTCAATAACGAATCCACCTCTTACCCAATTTCCTTTTTCCGATTGACCGGATTGTTCCGGCAATACCTTAATCAATTTTCCTATAAGTTCCATATACTATATTTTTTTCTTGTTTCTACTATTTTTATTCTTGAAGTTATCTCGGCGAATCTTCAAATCAATTTACTCTTTCTTTATTTCTTCAACCACATATCTAACCAATCGAAGAAGTTTCTTTGCCACAACACACCATTTTGAGGTTTCAATACCCAATGTGTTTCATCAGGGAAGTACAAATAGCGAGCAGGTATTCCTCTTATCACGGCTGCGTTATATGCTGCCATACCTTGTGATGCCACAATTCTGAAATCGAATTCTGAATGTATAACCATCAAAGGTGTATCCCACTTATCGACGAACAAATGCGGTGAATTAGCGTATGACTTTTGAGCAGTCTTGTTATCCTTTTCCCAATATGCTCCGCCTAAATCCCAATTTACGAACCACATCTCCTCTGTTTCAAGATATTGTTGTTCAAGATTGAACATACCATTGTGTGCAATGAAACATTTGAACCTCTTTTCGTGATGTCCGGCAAGCCAATAAACAGAGTAACCTCCGAAGCTGGCTCCCACAGCACCCAATCTGTCTTTATCAACGTAGCTTTCCTTGCTCAATTCGTCGATTGCAGTGAAATAATCTCTCATACACTGTCCGCCATAGTCGCCACTGATTTGTTCATTCCACTCTTGACCGAATCCCGGCAAGCCTCTACGATTTGGAGCCACCACAATATATCCGTGAGCAGCCATTATTTGGAAGTTCCAACGGTAAGACCAGAACTGAGAAACGGTAGATTGAGGACCACCTTCGCAATATAACAATGTAGGATATTTCTTTGTTGAATCGAAATCAGGAGGGTAGATAACCCATGTGTGCAAATCTTTGCCGTCTGTTGCTTTCAACCAACGTTCTTCAACCTTTCCCCATTTGATTTTTGCCATCAGGTCATCATTGCAAGTGGATATTTTCTTTTGTTCTTTGGTTGCTTCATCGATAACCCAAATTTCATTAGGATGAGACATGCTCATCTTTTGACCAATCAACTTTCCGTCAGCGGCGAAATCAACAGATGTGTAATCATGTACGCCATCTGTCAATTGCTTTATTGCTTTGTCGTCGATGTTTATTTTATATATGTTATCAACTGCGTGATAGTCTGAAATGAAATAAATCCATTTGTCGTCGTTTGAAAATTTCAATCCGCCAACATTCTGATCGAAATCAGGTGTATAGTATTCTGTTTTACCGCTTTCAAAGTTGTGAACCATCAATCTTAGTTTATCTGCTTCATATCCATCTCTCTCCATGCTCTCCCAAGCAATCATCTTACCATTGTTTGAGAACACCGGATTTTGATCATATCCCATCATTCCTTCTGAAAGATTTACAGTTGTTTTATCTTCCAAACGATATAGGTAAATGTCCGAATTAGTCGAGAAAGCGTACTCTTTACCAACTTTCTTTCTGCATGTGTAAGCAATAGATTTGCTATCCGGACTCCATGTTATTTGTTCCATACCACCCCAAGGACGCATTGGAGATTCAAATTCTGTATTCTCCAAAATATTTTTTCCTTCTCCAATTTTCTTACCATCAAAGTCTGCAACAAATGGCTGAGGGATTGCATCAACCCAATTATCCCAATGTCTGTATGCAAGATCGTCGTTTATTCTTCCGGTTGTTTTGTCCAATCCTTCTTTAAGTTTTGCATACTTGTCTTGCTTTGGCACTGCTCTTACATAAACAACCTTCGTTCCATCAGGAGAATAAGAGAAACCTTCCAAGTCTCCTTCTTTCAAATCTGAGATTGCAGTTCTTCCTGTACCATCCGGATTCATTTCGTAGATATTTACACCTGTTTCATCTGCATAAATGAAACCTATTTTGTCGCCTTTAGGATTCCAAATAACATTCCACTCGCTTGAAGCGGTAGTTGTCAATCTTTGAACGTCGCTTCCGTCTATGTTCATGGTGTAAATTTCGGCATTTCCTTTGTTTTCGCTTATGCTATAATAGGTTAGTGTGTACAAAACCTTCTTTCCATCAGGGGAAACAGAGACTTCTCCTATTCTTCCGAAGCTCCAAAGTGCCTCCGGGCTTAACTTGCCGTCTTTAATCTCTATATTAGGTTTATCAATCACGTTTTTGTCCTGCTCAGGACGTCTTTTGCAGGCGGTAATCATTAAAACCGCAACTGCCATCAAAATAACTATTCTGTTTCTCATATACATATTGTTTTATTATTTCGTAAGGATTATTTGTTATAAAATTATATCTGATAGAAAAAGTATTTGCGTATTTCTTTCGAAAGAAAATCTCTATCCAATTGGTCTGATGCTTCACATATTTCTTTAACACTGCCGTCTTTGTAAAGAATATTAATTCCGGTATCTTGAAAGCTATATGCCTTGTTGTGCAATTGTGCAGATGCTGTGAAGTATCGTATTTCTTCTTCGGAACTATATTTGCACAATTCTTTCTTTTGTTCTTCCGAAAAGGCTTCATTTTGAATTATAATCTTACCTAAGCGTCGGTTAATCAAAGATGATGACAATTTTGACAAGATTGCATCTTCGTGATCTGCCCATGCTTTTACGCAACTCCAGACATCTGAATCGTCTATCAAAAGAAAATGTCTTATCGCTTCTTTATCATGTTTGCTTCTTACACCTTGCTCTATGAAATAGGCTAAATGCTTGCTTATAGTATGGTTTTGCAAGTTCAATTTACCAACAGACTGCAAGTCCCTTGCCCTTTTGAGTATATTGGTCATAAGATTATCCGCAGCAACTACCGTTTTGTGCATATAAACCTGCCAATACATCAAGCGACGTGAAATAATGAATTTCTCAATCGAGTAAACGCCTTTCTCATCTACCATAAGCTCACCGTTGCCTACGTTAAACATTTTAAGGATTCTTTCTGTCCCAATAACGCCTTCACTAACCCCGGTAAAGAAACTATCTCTTGTCAGATAGTCTAAGCGATCTGTGTCGAGTTGTGAGGAAACCAATTGATGTAAGAATTGTTTGGGATAAGTGTTTTCGAAGATTTGTAATGCAGTTTCGCTGATTTGCATTTCTTTCATAAACATTGACGATAGTTCTTCGTGAGAACAGTCAAAGAAAAAGTGCTCTAAGCAATGCGAAAAGGGAGAATGTCCCACATCATGCAAAAGAATAGCAATCAAAGCTCCGTTATATTCTTCTTCACTTATGCTTACGCCCTTTTGTTTCAATACTTCCAAAGCCTGAATCATTAAGTGCATTGCCCCCAATGAATGAGAGAATCTGCTATGTTCAGCTCCCGGATAGACTAAACAACTTAAACCCAACTGCTTTATTCGTCTCAGTCTTTGCAAAGCAGGACTTTGTATAATGTCGTAAAGTTCTGAGTTCGGTATATTTATAAAGCCGTAAACAGGATCGTTTATTATTTTTTTCTTATTTCGTGTCATTGTCTTATTTTCAGTTTGCAAAGTTACTATTTCGAAACAAGAAAAACAAAAACCAAAGCAAGAAAAAAATCATTCTTTTTTTCACATTCAAAAAACAGTTGAACAAATCCCTAATTTTTGCTTGCGTCTTTTCAAAATTGAGATTAGCAAAATCGAAATGTTAAATTAAAGATTTATTAACATACTACGGTCAAAAATTACAAGCAATGGCGAACTCTTTGTCAAATTTCAAAATATAGACACTCAATCAAAATACTATAAATCAACACCTTAATAATTTATATCAGAATTTCCGATTACCAAAACAGCGTTTCAAGTTGATTTTATCTGCATTTAAGCCCATTCAAAACGCTGTTTCAGAAAAATAAAACGCCGTTTCGATAAACCCAAACAGCGTTTTATTTTCCCAATTCCTTGTTTTGTTATTCTCAAACTTGATTTCAGCTATTTCTTTCGAAGATTCAGTCGAAAAACACACCAATCTGAATTGTTAATTTTTCAACCCAAGATTTTGAATATTTTATTTGCTCGCTTCGTTTACTTGAATAAAAGAATGCTTATCGCTTAACGTCCATTACTTTCCTCAATCCGCTTCCCAAACAGATGAAAGCCAAGACGAGAATCATTATCGCAAGTCCGGGGATTATTGCCATATAAGCGGCATCTAAGATTATGTATCCGTAGTTTTCCTTTATCATACTTCCCCACGAAGGCATAGGCGGCTGAACTCCTAATCCGAGAAAACTCAAACCTGCTTCC
>DEPP01000117.1:0-184 GCA_002358835.1 Bacteroidales bacterium UBA3389 | reverse complement strand
CGCAAAGTTTGAAGCAGTTACAACACTTATAGCACCGACTACATTAGGCAGAATCTGTTTTAGTATTATGCGGAAATTACTTTCGCCAAGTGCTTTGGCGGCTTCAACAAACTCCTTTTCCTTAAGGCTTCTCACCTGTCCGCGAACAACTCTCGCAATATTAACCCACATAGTCAATCCCACA
>DEPP01000029.1:5103-5409 GCA_002358835.1 Bacteroidales bacterium UBA3389 | reverse complement strand
GCTTCTATGCGTTGCCTAAGAGTAATACCATCTATAGAATATTCATTAGTCATTCACCTTTGAAATTTTGATGATTTTTCAAATGCAAAGATACAAAAAGGATTCAAATAAATGGTGATTTGCTAAATAAATTGTTGGTCTTACATCCAAAATACATGTTTGAGAATAGTTAATATGAATACCGTTTCTTTAGATATTGTCCATATTCCTTATCGGTAACTCAATTATTTTTCGACCTACCGACCGACAATATAAATGTTGTTATAGAAATTTGCTTCTTGGAAAAATAAAAACAACGGGAACTTT
>DEPP01000029.1:0-5072 GCA_002358835.1 Bacteroidales bacterium UBA3389 | reverse complement strand
TGGTATCAATCCATAGAATTCCCGTTGTTACGTATTTTATTATCGGTGGAGTGTGTTTTATATGTCTTGTCCCCACACCCACCTGTTTTCATCGGTGGTTGCGATTATTTGTTTATTTCTTGATTGTACGCATTTCAAGCAAAGAAATGATTCTGTCTTTGTCGAGTATTGTTTTTTCAAGGTCGGAGATGCGTTGTTTGAGTAATGTTTCTATTTCATTGGAGTTTTGTGGCGTATATGCTGTGTTGACGCGTAGATAATGGCTCCTTTTGTTGGGCGTTTTTTGTGTTCTTGTTGTTGGTGTGAGTGCTCCGTGTATGCTGTTTTCTCTTGATATATATACATTGTATTGTTTTATCATTCGACCTTTGCCAATGAGCAACCATTCTATGCTTAAGTCTGGGTATTTCTCAGAAATTGCCAAAATTGTTTCCGGTTGTATGCTTTTTGAAATGGAAGAAACGTATCCGTTTGATCTGTTTATCGATCTTTCAAATGAAATAACTGTTAAATTTTTATATTTGATATATTCTTTCAGTCTTTCTTTTACATTCATAATCACGATATTATAAAAAATAACAATAAATTTTGTAAAATTTCTCCGAAAAAGTTTGATACATCGGAGAAATTCTCTATCTTTGCACTGTATTTACACCGAATGTTTGAGCAAAATTACGAAAAAAAACTAATATATGGTGTTTTTTTTATCTAAAAAGTGATTCGTTCGGTGAAAATGCAGGAAGTTAAAATATTTATTAATTAAAATTTTTTTAAGTAATGGCAATTCCTTATGTAAAAGTGAAGCGTTCCATCAATGTCGGAATGGAACCTGGTGAAAAGTTCCTCATAAAGATTTTCAAAGAGGAACCGGTGGATTTGGATGTGATTGCGGAAGAGATCGCAGAATCATCGACAATGAGTAAAGGTGATGTTATGGGCGTGCTGCAACAGCTGCAAGTTCGTTTGAGTTTTCATCTTATGCGTGGAGCATCTGTTAGATTGTCTCTGTTGGGAACTTTTTCTCCTACTATCAGAGCAAAGGCTGTTCCAACAATGGATGAGCTTACCGTTGATACGATTAAAGGCGTTCATGTCAGTTTCCGTCCATCTCCGTGGTTGAGCAACAAGATTAAAGGTGTTAAGTTTAAGCAGAAAGATTTGTCTGTAAAAGGCTTGCAGGTATCTCAGCCGATTGAAACAAGACAAGTAGATGTTGAAACAGGAATAAATGAGGTTGCTAATGAGGATGCTGAGATTTTGGAACAAATTGATTCGGAACAAAACGAGTAAGTTTTAAGCTTGAAAGCACAAGCCGCAGATGTTTTTCTGCGGCTTTTTTGCTGTTTTGAGATGATGTAATGATTATGAAAATATTTTTTTTTTGAAATATATGTGTAAAAAAATGGTTATTTGAATTTTTGTTTATAAATTTGCAAGTGTAAACTTAATTCAAAACAATTTAGAGGCGAGGGAGGAGGATGCTTTATAACTCTCCGATAGTTTTATGAAAAGGATGATTTTATCTTTAGCAGCTATGACATTGGTATTTGCAGCTTGCAGCAGTGGTCCGTTGGGAGAATATCAAGATATTTGCGATGATTGCGAAAAACAAATCAAAAATGCAGACACAAGAGAAGAAGCAGCCACACTTATGTTGCAATGTATAGGAAAAATGACTCAATGGCAGGCAGAAAACAAAGAGTGGGCTAATGAACACAAAGAAGACTTGGAAAAAGCAGAAGAAGGTGTTAGGGCAGCGATTGAAGCAAAGGATGAGGAATTAAAAGGGAAATAATAAGTCATATATACTATATATATATGGAATAGGGGAGAGCGGGCAGTTTGTCCGCTTTCTTTGTTTTTGTTTGTTTAGAAAAAGGAAATCGAATCAAAGACAATTCGTTTTAATGTCGTACCTTTGCAAAGCGAAACAAATAAAAAGATATAGATATTATGGAAAATCCAAAAGATTATGGCTTCAATTCACAATTGATCCACTACAGCGGTCATCACGACGCTTTCGGAGCAGCAACCGTTCCTATTTATCAAACATCAACCTTTGCATTCGAATCGGCACAAGACGGAGCTGATTGTTTTGCAGGTGTGAAACCGGGTTATATGTACACAAGAATCGGCAATCCGACGGTGAAAGCACTCGAAAGACAAGTCGCTTTGTTGGAACATGCTTGCGATTCGGTTGCGGTTGCTTCGGGAATGGCGGCAGTAAGCACGGTTTATTTGGGATTGCTCAACGCAGGAGATTATGTAGTCTCTTCTTCGGCGGTTTATGGTGCGTCAAGAGTTTTGATGGAACAACATATGTCGCGTTTCGGTGTTGAATCGACATACGTAAACACTGCAAACCTTGAAGAAGTCAAGGCGGCTATGCGTCCGAACACTAAGATGCTTTATGTGGAAACGCCTGCAAATCCGACAATGGAGATAAGCGACATCGCAGCCTGTGCAGAGATTGCTCACAAGGCGGGAGCGTTGTTGGTAGTCGATAATACGTTCTGCTCACCTTACCTTTCAAATCCTATAGACTTCGGAGCAGATGTGGTTCTTCACTCAATAACAAAATTCATCAACGGACACGCTGACATTGTCGGCGGTATAGTTGCCGCAAAAGAGCCTGAGGTTTATGCAAAGTTGAGAAACGCAATGGTAAACTTCGGAGGAAATATGGATCCTCACCAAGCATATCTTGTAATCCGCGGATTGAAAACATTAGGCATAAGAATCGACCGAGCACAAGAGAATGCGATAAAGGTAGCTGAGTTTTTGTCATCTTGCGAGCAAGTAGAGTGGGTTAAATATCCGGGATTGGAAACGCATCCTCAATACGAATTGGCACAAAAGCAGATGAACGGACCGGGAACGATGATAAGCTTCTCGTTGAAAGGCGGTTTGGAAGCAGGTCGTACTTTGATGGATAATGTCAAGATGGCGATTCTGGCAGTCAGCCTTGGAGGAGTGGAGACTTTGATTCAGCATCCGGCATCGATGACTCACTCAAAAGTACCGCAAGAGGCGAGATTGGCGGCAGGAATCACCGATGGATTGGTAAGATTCTCAGTTGGAATCGAGAATGTTGAAGATATAATTCGTGATTTGCAACAAGCGATGGAGAAAATTAAGTAATCGATTTTGTACAATCAAACAAAAAGCGAGCTCGGTTCAAAACCAAGCTCGCTTTTATTTTATCTTGATAATCTTGTTCTTATCTTTACTCTACTGATTCTTTGTTTCGCTTTCCTGAAATCAAGATTCGCTCCGCTAAAATCAAGAGTTGTTTTCCTGAAATCAAGAAACAATTTCCTCAAACCAAATTTCGCAAACACAAAACAAGCGTCCGCAAATGCAAAAGCAGGTCGAACGCTCGTTTTTCTTTACCTTGAAATATTTCACTTTGCTTTATAAGCGTCAATTATTATTTTAAATGAATCTAAAGATGTTTCTGTAGCAGAGAATACTCTATCCATAGTTCTATAACCTGCTCTCAATACTTTTAATTCTTGGTCAGAAAAATTTTATGTAATCATTTTTGAAGTTACAACACCTTTTACAACCGTTGCTTCTTCTTTAAGTGATTCTAAAAACTTTAATTGTGAGTTATATAGTTCCTTATACGACCTACGGCTACCAAATCGCTTTTGATAAAATTGTGAAAGAGACACTGTGGTAATTTCCAATAAAATAAGTATCTTTGCATTAAATTCAATGTAGTAAGACGTTTAATGTTTATATTAACGAAATAAGTTAAAGGTATGAATGAAAATTGGAACGAAATAATAGATACTTTACAAAAACGAATAAACAGCAAATCAACAGAGATTGAATATCAACAAGAGATTGAAAATTGTTTAAAGATATTAGGTTGGAAAAGTTATAACAAAACCATGCAATCTCAAGTAACAATACATATCGGTAATAATAATTCAATAAAACCCGATATTGTACTTTATAAAAATGATATTCCGACTTTGCCTATTGAAATTAAACGTCCGAACAATATTTGCAATATTAAACAAGAATCTCAATTGACGTCTTACATGCGTCAATTAAAATTAAATATTGGTTTATACATAGGCGAAAATATCCAATTATACTATGACACTCCTAATGATTTAGATAATCCTATCTGTGTTTTCAAGGTAGAATTTCGTGAAGATGATGTTAATGGAAGTATATTTTGTGAAATGCTTTCATACGAAAAATTTGATATAACTTCTTTAGAAAACTTCTGTAAAGAACACTATAATCAAATTGTAGCTCGCAATAATTTACAAGAGCGTTTTAATGAATTCTTTTTTAGTAGCGATGCAAACAAAAACATTATTACCTTAATTAAAGATAAGTTTCTCAAAGAAGGATTTGAAGAAAAAGCTTTGGAATACGAGTTAGAAAAACTGACATTTAAAATAGAAAGAAAACAATCATATCGCACTGAGCAAAAAATAAAGAAGCCGGAAATTGAAACCACTAATAAAGAATATGCAAAAGAGGTTTTTTCATTAGATGGAATTAACTATTATGGAGTTGGACGATTCGTTTTAACCGTAGTTAAACAATATATATCAGAGCATCCAAATATAACTTTGGAAGAATTAGAAGAACGATTTCCTTCTTATTTAAGTAGTAGTCGCAAATGTGGAATTATACGTCCTATGGATTTTATAAAAGAAAAAAAAGACGGGGATCGTCGCTTTTTCATAAAAGATTCTATTATTTTAAACAACGGAACAGAAGTTGCAGTGTATTCTCAATGGGCAAACTCCGGAATATACAAACAAAAATTCCAAAATTTTCTTAAACATGTGGAAACCTTCTATCATGTTTATTCAAAGTAAATGATTAAGTAAGTATAATAGCTGACTCTTTTGAGAATATGAAAACTTTATTTCTAACTTTTCAACTTTTACATCTATGAAATAAAGTTTGACGAAATCAAAGAGGTAGTTTTGTGGAAATAAAAAAGGGAAACCCTTTGAGGATTTCCCTTTTTGTTTTTATGAATCTTTGGTTGGATTATTTATTCCATTCCATTGTTGCCATTCTCTTGTAAGATTCGT
>DEPP01000119.1 GCA_002358835.1 Bacteroidales bacterium UBA3389 | reverse complement strand
AGGCATAATTTTTCGTTAATAATTTTTTCAGATTACAAAAGTATAACATTTTTCTTAAAGCACAAAAAAACCGCAGAGTTATTCTGCGGTTTTGGTTTTAGTGTTTTTTAGGTTACTTTTTGCTTTTTTCGCTCTTTTCTTGTGTTTCTCGTTTCTTTAAAAGAGCGTCCATTGTTGTAGTGTCGGTGCTTTCGGTGTTTGTTTCGTTTTCGTTTGTTCTTGAAACCTCAATAAGTCCTTTGATATTAGGGTTTATGAGGTTGAAACTTGCACCTTTGATTTTTGTATTAAGCCAAGGCGAAGGTCTGAATGTGATATGCAACCCTTTAAACGTACTTGCCTTAACCAAATCAACATCTAACTGGGACTTTGACCTCAAATAAGGCGTGAAAGTGCCAAGAAGTCCAAGCCTAACACTTGCTCCACGAGTAAGATGATAACTCATCTCTACTTGCAACTGCTGTAAAACACCCATTACATCTGCTTTGCTCATTGTTGAAGCACCTGCAATTTCTTCCGCAATTTGATCTAAATCAACTGCTTGTTCTTTAACAATTCTCGCGATGAACTTTTCGCCCGGATTGTTTCCGACATTAATTGTCCTTTTTACTTTGGCATAATTAAAAAAAAATTAAATTTATAAAAAAATTGAATTAAACAAGAGAGTGGAAATATTCACACTCTCAAAAAACAAAATATTCGTGTTTTTTCAAATTCCGAGAACAGATCTTGCGCTGAAAAAAAATTGTTTTCGAAAAAATTATTGCTTTTTACCCATAAGAGATTCAGCCCTTGCAGAACGTTTGAAATACTTTAACACCCTTTTTTGCGGTATTTTTTACCATATATACTATATAAACGGTATAAGCATTCACAAAATAATAGACACCGAGAACAGATCTTGCGCTGAAAAAAAATTGTTTTTGAAAAAAAATTATTGCTTTTTACCCATAAGAGATTCAGCCCTTGCAGAACGTCTGAAATGCTTTAACACCATTTTTTGCGGTATTTTTTTACCATATATACTATATATCGGTATAAGCATTCGCAAAATAATAGACACTGAGAACAGATCTTGCGCTGAAAAAAAATGTTTTTGAAAAAAATATTGCTTTTTACCCATAAGAGATTCAGCCCTTGCAGAACGTCTGAAATACTTTAGCACCCTTTTTTGCGGTATTTTTTTTTACCATATATACTATATAATAGGTATAGGCATTCGCAAAATAATAGACACTGAGAACAGATCTTGCGCTGAAAAAAATTGTTTTCGAAAAAATTATTGCTTTTTACCCATAAGAGATTCAGCCCTTGCAGAACGTCTGAAATGCAGATTTGTATTATTTATATAGGTTACAATTAATCAAAGAAAAGAAAGAAAAATGTCAAACAATACCTAATGATTTAGCAATGCAATAACTTTAGAATCGTTGTTTATAACAATCGATTCTAAATTCTATTTTAATAGTGTGTAATAGTTAAATGGTTGCGAGGGTTTCTTTAATTCTAATTCCCATATGGTAGGCAAGATTCACGGGGACTGCATTACCAATCATTTTATATCCCATATTAACATCGGTATATAAAAATCTAAAATCATCTGGAAACGTCTGCAATCTTGCAACTTCTCTAACGGTCATTCTTCTGTACAATGATTCCTTGCCCGGAACAAACCGTTGCAGATTTTTTTCAATCTTTTCCATTTTAGGTGCAGACGGATGCAACTGACATTGTCTACCACTTGCTTGAACGGTAAAACCAGGTTGATCCCAATTTCTAACTCGATTTCTTGACATAAATATTGTCGAATATTCACCGATAAAATACTCATGATTAGGAACAACACATTTATCCCCATTGGTTTTGTTTTTTTGTAATGCAGGTATTGCAGTATCCTTTAAATCCCAAATTGCATCGCGAAGAGTAAGTTTCTTTTCAATAGGAGTCGGATATTCAAATTTAGTAATTCCTAAATCTTTGCGAAATCCAACATAAAAGACCCTATCTCTATCTTCTGGCACGTCAAAGTCATTTGCGTTTAGCATTTTGAGATTAACATAATATCCTGCATCATCAAACATCCTTAAAAAATCATCAACAGCATCTTTATTTCTTGCCGCCATCATTCCTGATACATTTTCAGCAAGAAAGAAATATGGTTGTTTTTCTTTTAAAATACGAATATAATCATAAAACAATTGACCTCTTGCGTCTTCAATACCTCGCAATGAACCAGCTTCACTCCACGATTGACAAGGAGGACCTCCGATAATACCGTCTATTTGTTCTGATATCATATCAGAAGTCACATTCCTAATATCATCTTCAATCAACCTTACATCTGAGAAATTCGCTTTAAATGTTGGACAGATTTTGGAATCAAATTCATTTGCAATGATTGTCCTAAAACCTGCTTTATGAAAACCAAGATCAAGACCACCTGCACCAGAAAACAAACTTAATAAATTCATAAACACCTAAATTCCTATTTACTATATGTAATCAATTTTGCATTCCTCAATTGAGCAGGATTGTTTGGATTCTTAATTTGAACATCCTTGATTTCCAACGAAGGATATGTTTGGATCATGTCAACTAACTTTTCGAAATTATTAAATTGACTAATCTTATCCTCGTTAATCAAAACCATTAGATTAAACTCCTTACTCGTATCGAGATCGTAAATATAATCAAAAACACGGATAGGGTGTTGTATGAACCACATACCTCGTACACGAAGATAGGTGATTCCAAGAGGGTCTACCATATTTACTCGTCCTAACTCCTCCGTTCTATCTGCCCAGCGAATATCTGGAATGTTTTTGATTCCATTGGCCACTTTATCTTTTAGTGATTCGTAAACGGAGTTGTTCGCACAATAATCCATCCCGTACACCATACACAGAGTCTTAACTGAATCATTGCTAACTTGCCCCATTACATAAATCATATCTCTTTCTGTCCAATCTTCACAAGTCCTACAATCATTAGTAATCATAGTACTTGTAGATAGCAATTTAGATTTTGGATGACTGCTATTCAACTGGATACCACCAAATGAATTTGTTTTCTTAACCTCGATTGCATCACCCATATTGCCACCTTTTAACATACCATCGGGTGGAGTTGAATCGTTGCCCAAATATGAAAATGTTTGTGAGATAGACTTCATTCTATCAATAGGATCTGTAACCCCAAATGTATCTGCAAACATATTTTTCACATACTCTTCCAATGGATCTCCCATTACATTCATTCTGTTTGTATTTCTTCCAGATGATGTATATTTTACCAATTTGTGGCTTGGTTGTTGAATGATTGTAATAATCGCGTCGATTATATTTCTTGACATAACGAAGTTTCGTTTATTTATTTTGTATTAGCAATCCATAATTTGAAATCTAATCTTGCATAACAAACACAAAATCGCGTACAAAGTTAGGAATAAATCTTGACTTTTTGAATCTGTAAGTGTATTACAAAAACAAAAAGTGGTATTTTTGTGTGTGGTTTTGTGTTGTGGTTTATATTTTTGGGGGGATAATTAAGCATAAAGAGTTTCATTGCTTATTATATATTAGGTGTAGGCAAAGCTAGGATTTACAACCAAGTTTATGTTTAATCCAAATACAGAACTCAGACATTGGTTATTAAAACTATATTAAAAAAAACTAATCTTCTAAATCAAGAAGGTAAACTTATATACAAGATATATTTCTCTGAAAGTTTAGAAAACTACGACATATTTACTACTAACCTTGTTTAACTTCTGATTGTGGCATGGCTTGGCAGTAGGTTTTGTTTACTACTCTTTCTCTCAATAGTTGTTTGTTGTTAAAGTTTCTTGTAATATTTCGAATGATTTCACTATAAGTGTCTGTTTCATTATCTTTTTGGTAATAAAACGGCTTTATTGATACGCAATTTTCGTGTTCAAAGATAGTATTCAAAAGTGTTCTATCTGAATTTCCGCAAGAATGTCCCATAATATAAACTTGAAATGGTTCAGATTCTATGTAATTAAGTAGTTTTCTATAATTATCTTTTTCAAGATATTTTACCGATTTTATTTTCTCCAAATATTCATTATCGTTAAGTTCCTCTATCTCTTTATACTTTTTATCTAATTCATCTCCATATCCAAATATTACACTACCTTCATCATCAAGCTTTCCATGAATATGAATAGAAGAATATGGACGATATTTATCTGCTATTGATGTGTAATTAAAATTCAACAATATTATATCATCAGGTAATAAACAAGCATCAGGAATACTATTACCTTGTTTTTGTCTAAAATTTTCCACATCATTAAGCATACTTTTTACTTGAAAATATTCATATCCCAAGTTGCAAAGTTTATCTCTTAATTCCTCATTTGAAGCATTACGACTCCAATATTCTCTATGTTCTTTAATAAACTTACTATTTTTGAAATTAAACTCATCTTGATTAAAAGGGGAATATATTATTTTACTTATTTCATTCTGGAAATTTGTTACAGCTTTAGAGTCATTCAAAGGATTAGGAGAAAAATATACATTTTCAACTTCTGTTAAATATTCAATAAGTTTCTTTTCTATGTAGGATAATTCTTCGTTTAATTGTTTGACATCACCTCTTTTATTCAAGGCATAGTCTTTCAACATTTCATAATAATCAGCCTCTATATCTACCCAATCTTTATTTTCTATACCACTTATAATCCTATACAAAAAGGGTAAACATTCAAATATGTAGCCATCTTTTTTAATATTTTGAAGAATTTCTTTAGGACTATCTAAATAAAGATAATTAGGTAATTCAAAAGAGTTATGACGTGTTCTTTGTAATCTTACTTCTAATAATTCATCTTTATAATAATATTTCCATTTCAACTTCTCTACTACTTTCCCAAAATACCATTCTATAAAATCCTTATAACTTGTTTTAACTCCATGTGCTAAATCAAATCCGTTTCCTACGATAATTATTCTGTTCATAACTTTTGTCTTTGTAATATAATGCAAAGTTAATAAAACTATATTGAACAGATTTTCTTATGTTTTTAACTTTATATTTAATTCTAAGTTAGTATTTTTTTTCTCCATATACTATATAATCGGTATAGGCAAAGCAAGGAAAATGCTTTTGAAAGCGAGTTTTGGAGTTCGATTTCTTGGATTTCGAGATTTTTTTAAAAGTTCGTAATTTTATTTCGAAGGCTTCGTAATACCATTACGATACTGTCGTAATACTATTACGACACTGTCGAAATATCATTACGAAGGCTTCGTAAAAAAATAAAACAAGGTTTTTATACGTTTAACACAAAGAAAACAAAAACCCGAATCATGGAAAAGAATTTTGAAAACAAGCCTAAAAACTTCGTAATCTGCTATAATTCGAACTGTTTGCTTGGAGATAAGTGTTTGAGACGAGCTGTCAGTTTTGAGAAAAATGAAGAATTCAGTGTAATGCCTGCAATTAATGCAATGAAATTCAACGAGAATAATTGCGAATATTTCTTGGAGAATAAGAAGGTAAAGATTGCTTACGGCATGACAAAGTCTTTTGAAGATGTGAAGGCGAAAGACATTGCTCAAATCAGAAAACGGCTGATTCAACACTTCGGACAGACGTATTACTATGAGAGAAGAAAAGGAAACATGCCGATTTCACCGGAAGAACAAGAGTTTATTGCAGAGCTTTTCAAGTCTTATGGCTACGAAATCACCTTTGATGAAATCAGAGAAGAAACTTTGTGGAAGTAAAACCCAAAGAAAGAGAAAAGAAAAACGCTCGTTTTGTCGGATTAACTCCACGACTTACGAGCGTTTTTGTTGGATTCTTATTTTTTCAAAGGGTGTTTTCCTCCGCATCGGAAGCGTTCTGCCCAATATTTTTCTTCGAATCGGCTGATTGTAACGCCTTTTGAAGTCGATGCATGTATGAAAAAATCTCTGTCGAGGAAGATTCCGACGTGATTTGTCGAGCCTCCTGCCTTGTTGTTAAAGAATACAAGATCTCCTTCTTTTAGTTCATTGAGGTTTTTCGTTGTTTTGCATGCTTGTTCCATATCTTGCGAACGTCGAGGTAACTTTATGCCATATACATCTTTATATACGTTTAACACAAAGCCCGAACAATCGACACCTTGCTTTGTTTCACCTCCTCCACGGTAAGGAGTACCGAGCCAACCCTCGCAATAGTCCATCAATTTTCCTTGTCTTGGTTTCTTAGGAGGCTTTGGCGGATCAGGCATCTCTGCTCTTGGCGGTCTTACATCTCGTTGTCTGTGTCTTCTTTCCAATTTGTCGGCAAGGCTTTCGCGTTTTCCGTTGCGAGAAATGCTGCATGAGCATACGCAAGTCATAATTAAGATTGCCGAAATGACTTTTACTATCTTCGTTTTCTTCATAACTCTATAATCTTTTCAAACATTCGTTAAGCGATTCTTCCCAATGTGGTATCTCTATTCCGAGGAATTGCTTTATATCTGCTTTATCCAACACGCTATAAGCAGGTCTTGTGGCAGGAGTTGGGTAGTCTGCCGTTCTGATTGGGCGTACATGACAGTCTTTTTTGCCGAGTTGCATTATCTTTAAGGCGAAATCATACCACGAACACACGCCTTCGTTGCTGAAATGTAGGATTTGTCCTTCAAAGTCTTTGTCTAAGCACAACAAAACGACCTTTGCCAAATCTCTTGCGTAGCATGGTGTGCCTGTTTGGTCGAATACAACTCCGAGTTCTTTGCGTTCGCTTCCCAAACGGAGCATTGTCTTTACGAAATTGTTGCCATATTCGGAGTAAAGCCAAGAGGTACGAATCACAAGGCAGTGTTTGCAGTTTTGCAAAGCCATTTGCTCGCCTTCGTATTTGGTTTTGCCATATACGGATAGGGGATTTGGTTTGTCAGACGGAAGATATGGAGTCGTTTTGCTTCCATCGAAAACGAAATCCGTTGAAATTACCAATAGTTTTGTTGAATATGTTTCACAAAGTCTTGCTATTGTGGCAGTGGCATCGGTGTTTATCGCCTTGCAAAGGTCTTTTTCGCTTTCGGCTTTATCAACAGCTGTGTAGGCTGCAAAATGCAAAACGGCGTAAAGAGAGTTGGTTTCAAATAATCGGCTTATTGCTTTGTTGTCTGTAAGATCTGCCTCTTCTTTATCGACAAAAATAAAATTGTAGTCGCTATTCTTTTCGGTCAGAGTTTTTAGGCTTTGTCCTAATTGTCCGTTTCCTCCTGTTACAAGTATGTTCCTTAGCATTGAATTCAAAAATTATCCGACAAAGATACAGAAATATATGGAGATATTCTTAACTTTGCCCCCAAATTTGAAATAAAAGATGGTTAAAAAGCAAAAAACAATTTCCAAAGCGGCTGTTGCATTTGTTTGTTGCCTGCTTTCGATACAGTTATTTCCGCCTTTGTTGGTTTTGGATAGTTCTTCGTTGCGTCATTTCTTGATAGCACTTTTCGATATTTCGGCATTGGGTTTTGTTTTACATTATACAATAAAATATAAAGCGAATATATTGAGTCGTTCCGTCTTCTCGAACTCGTTGATGATTGTTTGGGGAGTGTTGCTTGCTTTCATGGGGGTGAGTATGCTTTGGACAATGAATCCGATTGAAGGTTTGGCGGTTTGGAACAGGTGGATTGTTGTCTTGCTCGCATCGGTTCTCTGCTCTGCATTTTTGCTTTACGAGAATAAAACGCTCAAGGCATTGATTGTAACAACGATCGTTATTGCCATAATAAACGTTCTTTCGTGTATAATCTTCTACTATGTTTTCGATGTACATATCTCTCAACGGAATAACTTAAAACTCAACGGCTTTTACGGGAATAAGAATATCTTTGCCGTGGCTTTTTTGTTTAAGTTGCCGTTTTTGTACTATGCTTTCATGAGATATAAAGGCTTTATCAAGTGGATAAGTCTTGTTTTGGTGTTTATGATTGCCTTTTGTCTTGTTATTTTGAGTACGCGTTCAAGCTTTATAGGACTGATATTTCATGCTGTGATATTGCTTGTTTATGGAGTGTATTCGATTTTGAAAGTCAATCGAAGCAAAAAAGCGATTCTGGGATTTGTTCTTCCTGTGCTTGCAATCGGTTGCGGATTCTTTTCGGGGAATCGTTTTATTGAATATAACTATGAGCATTTTGCGGCAAAGAATGTAAAGAACAATTATTCGGTTGATGAACGTTTCAAATCGATTGCCGATGGTAACAGCAAGGGACGTTTGTTGATTTGGAAGAATACGTTAGAGATAATAAAGGAAAAGCCCTTGAGTGGTTATGGTGTGGGTAATCATAAGTTGGCAATAATGAAAGTGGAGTGTGCAAAGAAGCATGACTATATTGTTTCCGATCATGCTCACAATGATTTCTTGGAAATGTTTTCCGAATTGGGGATATTTGGTTGTTTGATTTATGTGTTGACTTATGTTTTTGCTGCAATATATGCTTTGAAACAGATGTTTGCCAAAGGAGTCAATGAATTGTTTCGTTTAAGGGCAATGGTAGGAGGCACAATCATACTTACATATATGAATGATGCTATGTTTAACTTCCCATTGGAGCGTGCAGATTGTCAAATTTACCTTGCGATAGGCTTAGCCTTATTGATAAGCAATCATATTAAAATAAAGAAAAATCAAAAAGAAGGATTGCCAAAACCTTGTTTGGTAACGTTGTTGATTCTTGTTGTTCCGGTGTTTGTGTTGGAGACAACGCATTGTTATAGTTCGATTATGCAGAAACATAGAATTAAACAACATAACGGAGATAAGTCAATCACTCTTACGGCTGAGCAATGGGATAGACGAACACCGAAATTCCCGAATATAGACGAGAGTACGCATCCTCGTGCAGTTAATATTGCTGAGAGGTATGCAAATGAGAAGAAGTATAGACAGGCAATAGATGTTTTGCTCGCAGATAATTCGAATCCTTATTACTCGCTTAGAGAATATCGATTGGCTAATTATTATAATAGAATAGAGAAAGCTGATAGTGCTGCTTATTGGGCGGAGAAGTGTATTGCGATGAAACCGCTTTGTTATTCGCCTGTGAGGATTCTTGTTTCGATTGCAGGCAAGGAAGGAAAACGTGATAAACAGCTTTGTTTGATTGATGAATATTTGAAGCGATATGAGAAAGATCCTCTTGCGTGGGAGGATAAAATTAGTGTGTTGAGATATGAAAAACGTTTGCAAGAAGCGATTGAAACCTGCAATCAAGCGATTGAACTGTTTAGTAAAAATGCTAAATTCCGCTCCCTCAAAGAGAAGATAACAGAAGAAATTGAAAAATAATGTAAAAAATATCTTGATTTTTTAACTCTGATAATCAGTGTTTTAATTTGTGATGGTAAAAGTTTTTAACAAATAATTGAACCATTATTGCATTTTGTTGTAAATTTGCACCGTTAAAACAAAAGAATTATCAATTAATCATTAAAAACGTTACTGAAATGAAAAAAGTATTGTTTGTATTGGCAGTAGCTGGTTTCTTCGCAGCATGTGGTGGAGCAACTGAAACAGCAACTGAAACAGCAACTGAAACTCCAGCTGTAGAAACTCCAGCTGTAGAAACTCCAACTGAAACTCCAGCTGAAACTCCAGCTGAATAATTCAGTTAGGCATTTGCCAAATCAAAAAAGAGATTAGCAGTCCCAAGAAAGAGACTGCTTTTTTTATGTCCTGAAGTATGCTTATCACGAAAGGATTTGCCGAAATTTGAATCCGTTTGATTGTAATCAAGATTGATGGAATCCTTATCAAAAATAATAAAATCATAATTAAGAAAGCATGAATTTTCGTACAGAAATTATACCGCCAGAATCAGCAAACAAGATAAATCATAAAGATAAGGTTTTATTTATTGGCTCATGCTTTACCGAGAATGTAGGAAACAGATTTGTAAAATCAGGTTTTGATACAAATATAAACCCATTTGGGATAATCTATAATCCGCTTTCGATTTGTGAGTGTTTGAATAGGGTGGCAGAAAATAAACATTTCACAGAAGATGAGCTTATAAAAGTTGGTGAGTTTTGGAAATCGTATTCTCATCATGGGGATTTTCGCTCGGTAAATAAAGAAGAGTGTCTGCAAATGATTAATTCCTCAATCGATAATTCGCATTCGTTTCTCTCAGATGCTCGTTTTGTTATCCTGACTCTCGGAACGGCTTGGACGTATTGGCTGAAAGAAGAAAGCAGATTGTTGGCTAATTGCCATAAATTGCCTTCTAATCTGATTGAACGTCGATTGTGTGATTGTGAAACAATAGTCGATTCACTTGTGTCTTCATTTGAATTGTGTAGAAGAAAGAATCCGCAATTGACATTCGTTCTTACGATAAGTCCGATCAGGCATTGGAAAGAAGGATATAGGGATAATATGCTCAGCAAATCGGTTTTGCATCTTGCCGTTGAGCAGTTCTGCAAAAGGACCTCAAGCCTTTATTTTCCATCTTATGAAATCATGATGGACGATTTGAGAGATTATCGCTTTTATGACAAAGATATGTTGCATCCCGATGAGGTTGCGGTAGAATACATCTGGGAAAAATTTCGCCAAACTTACTTTTCTCAAGAAACAATACGATTAAGTGATGATTTCAATCGCTTGAATGCGATGTTGAATCACCGACCGTTCAATCCCGAAAGCAAGGAATATGAAAAGCATCTTCAAAAAGCAGAACAATTAAAAAAAGAGTTATATGAAAGAATCAACAAATTATAAATACATAATAGAGACTTGTATAGATACGGTCTATTCTTGTCATCAGGCAATAAAGGGTAGTGCAAACAGAATTGAACTTTGCTCTGCTCTTGGCTTAGGTGGATTGACTCCATCTGCGTCTATGATTGCTTATGCACAGGAAAAACTTGAGGCTTCAATAGCTGTGATGATTCGTCCGAGGAGTGGTGATTTTCTTTACGACGATGAAGAGTTTGAATTGATGAAACGAGATATTGAGTACTGCAAACAGATTGGAGTGGATTCGGTTGTGTTGGGCTTATTGACTGCTTCGGGAGAGGTGGATAAGGAAAGAACAAAACGATTGGTTGAAACAGCAGGAGATGTTAAGGTTTGTTTTCATAGAGCTATAGATATGACGCCTGATATTTTGGAAGCAACTCAAGCTATTGTGGATTGTGGTTGTCGAAGAGTGCTTACATCTGGAGGATGTGCAACTGCGGTAGAGGGGATTGAGAATATAAAACAGATGCAATCAGAATTCGGAAACAGCATCGATATAATGGTGGGTGGCGGTATAAGTGCCGCTAATGCAAATCTTTTTAAGCCTTTGGGGATTCTTAATTTCCATTTGTCCGGCAAGGCAGATATGGAAAGCAAGATGTTGTTTCGCAAAGATGGAATCTCAATGGGAGCGACAAGTCCGGAGAAAGAATATATCATAACACAGACAGATTATCGTAAGATTGCGGAAATGAGAGCGGTTTTGGAAAGCGAATAAAATAGTGTTTTGTTTCGTTTTTCTGAATCTTTGTTTTAATTTTCTGAATTCAAGAATCAGAATTTTCTTTCTTGAATTCAGAAAATTCTTTCTTTATTTGGTCCGTTTCTCTCTTCAGAAATGAAAAATGACTGAATTATTTAGTAAAATGCTTTAATTAAATTAAAAAATATTTTGGTGAGAATCAGTGGTTTAATAAAAAGATGAAAAAATAAATTCAAAAAAGTTTTGCAGGTATCATTTTTTGGTGTACCTTTGCACTCGCTTTCATAAGGAATATTTTAACAAGCCTCCTTAGCTCAGTTGGTTAGAGCACATGACTGTTAATCATGGGGTCTTAGGTTCAAGTCCTAAAGGGGGCGCTCCTTTTTTATTTAAGATTTATATTAAGACGAGATTGTTGTAAAAACTATCTCGTTTTTTTGTTTTCAGGATTTGTTTATCTGACTTGTCGAATACGTTTGCGTAGGTAGTATTTTGCAAAACCGATGTAGGTTGTCAAAACAATAAGGTTTAGTATCGCCAATATGCTTGCAATGCCGATCACACCGTATGCTTGTCCACAATAATTGTAAAGAAATACGCTTGGAATAGCTGAAAGAATGGATATAATCATCGGCACATACGTCTTTTCGAAATAAGTAAAGAAATTGAAATAAAACAAAATCATTGCCGCAAAAATCTGTGCTAACAACAAAATAGGCAGATATGCAAGAATCACTCTGTATTCTGCAGGGAAAACGCCAAATTCTATCAATATGTATGATCCAGTCCATACAACCAAAGAAATGAAAAGTAAAAGCAGAACAATGATTTTGGAATTTTTGTTTGTCTTTCGATTGAGTGTTATAAGGTTTTTTTCGTCTAAAAAATCGGGTAGCCAAATGAAATTAAAAGATTGGAAAACTATAAGCGGGATTGTTGCGAGCATTGTTGCCAGATTGTATCCTCCCATCGCCTGACTACCGCAATACATCATTACAAACTGTTTGTCGCCAAAGTTAATGAATGCGTTGATCAGGGCAACAAAGCAAATAGGTAATCCGATTTTCAGAGCCTTCTTTATGAAAGGTATACTGTATTTGCAAATGAACTCTTTGATTATCTGTCTTGAGAAAATGAAACAAAGAGCAAGCTCGATAACATAAGTAACGCTTAATCTGATAAGGGCTGTGTCGCTATCTTTGCTAAGGTATAAAACCAGTATTACTATTGAGTTGCAGATGAAAAGACGAATCAGATTGAATGATTGAATAGAACGGATTTTTTTTGCCGAGATGAAATAATAGGTTAGAAAGTTTGAAAATATCATTGAAGACAATGCAATGAATAAATAAGGTCTGTATCCCTTGTAGTCAAACAATGTGTTTTGATTTTGATTGACTATGTTAAAGAAAGCATAATCCAAATCGGTCAAATAAAAAATCAAAAACAGAGATGCAACAAAACCAAAAAGGGTTGTGCTTAAAGTAAAAAGCATGCTTGAATTGGCAACCTTGTTTTCTTTTGTCTCCGAATACATTTTAGGTAAAGCACTATGGTATCCGAGATTCATTATAAGCGAACAAGTGATGGCAAAATTATAAAGATAACCATAAACGCCGAACTCCTCCATCGGCATAAGGTATAAAAAGATTGGAATCAACAGAAAGTTAGCTCCACGAACCAATACATCGGTCGAAAGCAATGAAACAAATTTTCGTACATTCTGATTATGAAACAACTCTTTTAGGTTTAGCATTAAGTATCTTATTTTATGGTTATCGATTTCACAGTTGCTTTTCCGAGTTTGCTATTCAGCCTGTTCTTTAGGTCGTTTCTTATCATCATCAGTTCTTGCTTTAAGGCAGGCGAACCGACTTCGACAAATAAAACCTTATCTTTGACATAAATCTTTTGAGTCAGCTTTTTGATTAGTTCTCCTGTGAGTTCCTCCCAGACATTTATAATATCTTGTTCGTTGAAATCGGCAGCTATCTCATGATTGTCGAACCATGACTGTAGAATGCTTTGCAGAGGAAGCTCTTTTGCTTCGCTTGGTCCGCGTTTTTTTTGAGAGTCTTTCATATAGTCACTACTTTTGTAGTTCATAGCTTGAAGATTTTGGTTTTTTCTCTTAAATCCTCGCCGATAAGACTTTCAATCCTATCGAGATGTGTGTCTGTTATGAAAATCTGTCCGAAATTTTCTTGTGCAATCAAAGCAATCAGCATATTAACTCTTCCAAAATCCAATTTGTCAAAGATGTCGTCTATCATCAAAAGAGGTTTCGTTCCAAGTTTTTTGCAAAGGTAGTCGAATTGTGCTAATTTCAGTGCGAGTAAATAAGTTTTCTGTTGTCCTTGTGAGCCAAATGTCCTGATAGGGTTTTGGTTCAATGAGAAAATAAGGTCATCTCTGTGAATGCCGTTTGAAGTGTGTCCTATCGCTATGTCTTTTTCGCGATTGATTCTCAGTATGTCGGCAAGTCTTCCTTGATATGTTTTGTATTCTATTGAGACGCTTTCATCAGCATTGCCTATCAATTTATAGTATTTTGAAAACGGTTCTGCGAAATCAAGAAAGAAATCAGCCCTTTTTTGTTTTATCACTTCGGAATAAGAATCCATTTGCTCCTCTATAATCTCCAACATAACAGAGTCAAGACCTGCTCCGAGTTTGTAGTTTTTCAATATTCGGTTTCTTTGAACGATTGCTTTGTTGTAGTTAATCAGTGTTTTCAAATAAAGCTTATCTTGTTGCGAAATAGCTATATCGATGAACTTTCTTCTGATTTCGCTGCTTCCATCTATCAAACAGTGATCGTTAGGTGTGATGATAACAGCAGGAAGCTTGCCTATGTGTTCCGAGTGCTTTGGATAGTTCTTGCCCGAATGCTTAAATGTTTTTTTGCCACCCGATTGCAGATGACAACTATATGATTCGAAATAATTTTCTGCTTGACAATCTCCGTTTAGAACAAAGAAATCTTCTCCTTGTTTAATCGAATCAAAGTCGCTATGCCCGAAATAACTTTTGCAAAAGGCAAGGTAGTGAATCGCATCAAGGATATTGGTCTTGCCAACACCATTATTACCGACAAAACAATTGATTTGAGAAAAATCCTCTTCGAAAGAAGATATATTCTTAAAGTTTGTTATTTTCAGATGCTTCAAGTACATAATCTCTTATTTCTTCCATTAACCACATCGGCGTAGATGTTGCACCGCTTATACCGATTGTTTCAAATCCTTTGAGCTTTTCGAGGCATATATCCTCCTTTGAACTTATGAAAAAGGTATCTTGTTTGTGATTTTTGCAGAGTTGATACAAATAAATGCCGTTTGAAGAATGTTTCCCGCTGACAAATAAAACCACATCCACCGTATCGGCAAATTCTAATAGAGTTTTGCTTCTCGAATCCACTCTTTTGCAAATACTGTTCGTTACAAACAGTTCATCTTCTTTGCCTTCTGCTTTTTTCTTTTCTCGTATTGTATCGACGATTTCAAGGAACTCTTCTCTGTTTTTTGTTGTTTGAGAAAATATATGCAAAGGTCGAGAAAAATCTACTTTGTTCAAATCTTCCATTTTGCTGACAACGATTGCTGTATTTTCGGTTTGTCCCTCCAAACCTACAACCTCTGCATGTCCTTTTTTACCGAAGATAACTATCTGACCATTGCATTTTTTCATTTGCTCATATCCTTTGCGTACATCTTTTTGTAGTTTCAGTACAATAGGACATGTTGCATCTACAATCTCGATATTGTTTTGCTTTGCTGTGATGTAAGTTGCGGGAGGCTCACCATGCGCTCTTATCATCACCTTACAGTCCTGCATCTTCTTCAAGTCATCAACTTCGATTATCCTAAGACCGGATTTTTTTAGTCTTTCAACCTCTTCGCTGTTGTGAACAATATCGCCAATGCAGTAAAGCACGTTCTCTTTTTTGAGTTCTTTTTCGCAGGTCTCTATTGCAGAAACCACACCGAAGCAAAAACCGGCTTGTTCCTCAATAATGATTTTCATCGTCTTTTGTTTTACCTTTTTTATATAGGGATTGAACAATTCTTGGTTTGCAAAGGTAATTATTTTTGTAAATTTGCAGATATTTTTTTGAAGTATGATTGAGTTTAAATCTGTAAATCCGACTGATAGAGCCGTTTTTGAGAGTTTTTATGATTGTAAAGAGATTCGTAATGCAGAATCTTCGTTTGCCAATCTCTGTGCCTATTCCTTTATCTATCACGGAGAATATGCCATTGTGAAGAATTGTCTTGTTACAAGAATACATTTCGATTATGGCAAACGTATAAGCTATCACTATCCCATAGGAAGAGGTTGTCAAGAAGAAGTTTTGGAAGCCTTGATTGAAGATGCGAAACTCAATAATTACGAGATGAGCCTATTGTGTCATCCTTCCGATATATCCGATCGCCTTAAGCCTCGGTTTGAATTTGCTCCGCAACGAGATTTTTTTGATTATCTCTATTTACGTTCCGATTTGCAGAACCTCAGAGGCAGAAAATATCAACCTAAACGCAATCATATCAATAAATTTAAGGCGTTGTACGATTGGGAATTCAAGATTCTTGGTAGTCAAGACAAGGTTGAATGTATGAAATTGGAGAGAGAATGGATAGCAAACAGTGTTTTGAAAAACCCGGATTTGGAACAAGATTATAGGAACGAAGAAAAGATTGTCGAATATCTTTTTGAGCATTTTGATGAATTGGGAATTTTTGCAGGAGCGATAAAGGTTGATGGAAATATTGTGGCATTCAGTCTTGGCAGTAGTATAAATCGAGATACGTTTGACGTGCATATAGAAAAAGCAAATCGGGATTTCGAAGGGGCATTCGCCATAATAAATCAACAAATGGCAGAACACTTACCGCAAAACTTCGTTTACATAAACCGCGAAGAGGATTTGGGGATAGAGGGCTTGAGAAAGGCAAAGCAGAGTTACTATCCGTTTCAGCTCATTGAGAAATATATAGCGACCTTATGCAGATAGAAATAAGGCGTCAGGCAGAACGGCTTTGGCAAGAAGTGTTTGGAGATGATGAAAAGTTTATTAAGCGTCTCTTTGACTTGTATTACGATAAGCAACACTTTTATTCGATTTTCGAAGACGGAGTATTGAAAGCAATGCTCTTTATTTTGGATTATGAACTTTTGATAGGAGGACGCAAATACAAAGGAGCATATCTCTATGGCTTTTGTGCAAGACATGAATATCGAAAACAAGGCATAGCCAAACAACTTTTTAATCAAACAGAGCAAAAATTGAAACGAAGCGGTTTTGATTACATTTTTTTAATTGCTGCATCCGACCGACTGATTGATTATTACACCGAACTTGACTTCTCCTCTTGTTATTCTCACAATTGGGTTGAGTGGCATAAAGAAAGCAAAGACATTGAGCATTCCTCAATTTTTCGAATAGAAACAAGCAAGCAAATCGACATCAGTCTGTATCATACCTTTGCATCCAAAAGACGAAACTCTGTTCTTCACTCGGCAAAGGATTTGTCTTTGTATGAGAATACCGAATACGATATTTATTACCTTTGGAAACAAGAACGACCGCTTGCTTTGGCTGTTGTGAAGTCCTCAATCGAAGAAAGAATAATTTTGGATATTATAGGCGAAAGTGCAGAAAGCGAAAGACGGCTTCTATATTATATTTTCTTGGCAACTGATTGCAGATTGGTTTACCCGCTTTCGCAAATAAAATTATCCGATTCTCAATCCCGATCACCTTATATGCTAAAGCCTTTGTCCGATAAGGCAAACTGCAGTCCGACTCCTCTTTATTTCAACCTCTTGTTGGATAAGTAAACAATTGAACCTTGATTTGTTGAAATTGCATTTAGTATTGCTATGTGTTTTTTCGTTGGAATGCTTTAATTTTGTCCTATATTACTGCGTCCGAACGCTGAAAAAAGCTGTAACTTTGCAACCGTAAAAAAATAATTCGTATGATCACATTTACTATTTGTTTATTAGTATTGATAATAGGATATTTCGTCTATGGACGTTTTGTAGAGAAAGTTTTCGGAGCAGATGACAGACCTACGCCTGCCATAACCAAAGCGGACGGAGTTGATTTTATTCCTATGCCTGCTTGGAAACTTTTTATGATTCAGTTTTTGAATATTGCAGGTCTTGGACCTATCTTCGGTGCAATAATGGGTGCAAAGTTCGGAACGGCATCTTTTCTTTGGATTGTCTTAGGTAGTATCTTTGCAGGGGCAACTCACGACTATATTGCGGGGATGTTGTCGCTTAGAAACTCAGGAGAGAATCTTCCCGACATAATCGGACGTTATCTTGGCAAGAATGCCAAACTTATAATGCGAATATTCACGATTGTTCTTATGGTTTTGGTTGGAGCTGTCTTTGTAGCAGGTCCGGCAGGCTTGATTGCGAATCTTACACCTTCAGCATTGAATACAACCTTTTGGATGATTGTGATATTCATTTATTATTTGCTTGCAACCTTACTTCCGATAGACAAAATAATAGGCAGAGTCTATCCGATTTTTGCTGCAGCACTTCTTTTCATGGCAATAGGCGTTTTGGTGATGCTTTATGTCAATATGCCTGTTCTTCCGGAAATTTGGGACGGATTGGAAAATACACATCCCAATGCAGAAAAGCTACCTATATTTCCAATAATGTTTGTAAGCATTGCTTGTGGGGCAATTTCGGGTTTTCATGCCACACAAAGCCCTCTTATGGCCAGATGTATGAAGAAAGAAAAATATGGACGGCCTGTGTTTTATGGAGCGATGATTGTCGAAGGTATTGTAGCCTTAGTGTGGGCGGCTGCGGCAACATATTTTTTCCAAAAGAACGGAATGGGAGAGAGTAATGCGGCTGTAATAGTCAATGATATAACAAACAGTTGGCTTGGAACAATTGGGGGAATCCTTGCGATCTTGGGAGTAATCGCTGCACCGATAACAAGCGGAGATACAGCACTTCGTTCAGCCAGACTTATTATTGCAGATTTTTTCAATATCGAACAAAAGAGTATAAAGAAAAGACTGCTTATCTGTGTTCCTATGTTTGCGTGTACGTTTCTCCTATTGCTTTACAGCCTGAGGGATGCGGCAGGCTTTGACCTGATTTGGCGATATTTTTCATGGGCAAATCAAACCCTTTCTGTTTTTACTCTTTGGGCTATAACAGTCTTTTTGGTTAGAGAACGGAAAGGCCTCTATTTTATAATAACTCTTGTTCCTGCTTTGTTTATGACGGCAATCTGTGCCTCATACATCTGTGTTGCACCGGAGGGATTTGGAATTTTGCCGGACTTTTCTCTTGTGATAGCATCAGTCGTTGCAGTTATTTCTATTGTTCTTTTCTCGATTTGGTACACGAAAGCAAAACGAAATAAAGTGTAATCTTTTTTCTCGATTCTTTGTTTGGGATAAAAATTTTTGTAAATTTGCATCTGAAACTTGAAAACGGTATTTCAAGTTATTAATCTTAAAACAAAGGAGGAAAAATGAAACGTTTGTTGCTTTCTGTCTGTGCAGTGCTATTTGCACATCTTCTTTCAGCACAGGTTTTTCAAGTAAATGATTTGACTTATTCAGTAACGAGCACCGATGAGGTAAAGGTACACGATTGCAGCTCTACTGCTCAGGGAGTTATAATCCCGTCAATTGTTTCTCATAACGGAGCTTCGTATGTTGTTACTTCGATCGGAGACCAAGCGTTTTATTTGTGTCATAACCTTATTTCTGTTGTCATTCCCGAAACAATTCTTTCGATAGGCAATGAGGCTTTTAATCATTGTACAGGCTTGACCACGCTCACTATTCCAAACTCTGTAATCTCTATAGGCAACTCAGCCTTTGCCAATACCTATAGTTTGACGAGCATTACAATACCCGACAATGTTGTTACATTCGGAAACGAGGTCTTTCGCAACTCAGGAGTGTCTGATGTAACGCTTGGTAACGGTATAAGCTCGATTGGTTCAAATACATTCAACTATTGTGGTAATCTTACCACAGTTACGCTTGGCAATGGAATTACTTCGATTGGTGAGCAAGCGTTTATGTGGTGTGCAAATTTGACATCGATAAACATTCCTGCGACATTGACATCGCTTGCCAAGAATGCGTTTGCCTATTGTGAAAGTTTGACCTCGATAGAACTACCTTCAACATTGACATCAATAGCAGAGCAGGCGTTCATTAGCTGTGCCTCTTTGCCTTCTGTTATCATTCCTGAAGGAATCACAAGAATAGAAGCATCGACGTTCAGAGGTTGTTCGTCCATGATTTATGTAGAAATTCCCGAAAGCGTAACATACATAGGCACAGGAGCATTTGCAGAATGTACGTCAATGACCTACGCAGTCATTCCTTCGAATGTGAACTATATAGGCTACAGTGCGTTTGCCGATTGCAGTAATTTAGTATCGCTTACTTTCAACGCAACTGATTGTATCGACTTCAATATGGTTGAAATGGTAGGATGGATAGCTTATCCTTTTGTAAACTGTCCGATAGGCGAAGTAGTATTTGGCGAAAACGTCGAGAAAATCCCGGCATACTTCCTTAGCGACGCTTCAGTTGAGAATCTTACCTATTTTATCATACCTTCATCGGTCGAAAGCATAGGACAACACGCATTCGATTCTTGTTATAACCTGCAGAATGTAGAATGTAAGGCAATGGAACCGCCGACAATAGCCAATCTCTCTGCATTTCCGAATTCAGATATATTGACGCTGACCGTTCCGTGCGGAACTTTGGATGCTTATACAGCGTCAGGTTCGTTGTGGAATCAGATTTTTGCCGATATAGACCAAGGAGCGATGGCAGAAATAACAGAGTTGTCGGCCACAATCTGCGGAGGAGAAACCTATACCGAGAATGGATTTAACGCAAGTGAGACAGGAGTTTACCGAAAGACCTTTCAATCGATAGAGGGTTGCGACAGCATAGTTTCGCTTTCGCTTACCGTCAATCCGTCATACAATTACACAATCACCGCAACAATAAACGCAGGCGAGACTTACACAGAAAACGGATTCAATGAAAGCGAAGCAGGAACATATGTTCAGAATCATCAAACCATATTGGGTTGCGACAGCACGATTACCCTGGTTTTGACAATCAACTCTTCGTTGGCAGATGTTGAAGAAGAGCAAACGCTATCTTTCTATCCGAATCCGACAAAGGGCGAACTCACTTTCGACAGATTGGTGGAAAGAATCGAAATAATCGACCTTGCGGGCAAGACAGTTGGAGTGTATGAAAATAAAAAGCAACTCAACATCGATGCTTTGCCATCGGGAGCTTATTATTTGCGAATGACGATTGGAGACAAGACGATAACGAAAAAAATAATCAAAGAATAGATTTCAGAGAATACCGCGTATATATACATATATATAATAAGGAATAGGAGATAAGAGTCCTCAAAGAGTATGTATATAATAAGGTATATAATATATAAGGAATAAAGATATCGAGCGTTCGAATAGGGATAAGCCCCAAACGAACGCTCGTTTTTTTTTGAGAATCTTCTTGTTATTTTGTAGTGTTATTCTCAATAAATACCTTTAAGAAACCCATGAGAATGCATTATGAACGCATATAAGATACCAAAAGATCGGTAAAAATAGCGATGGACAATAGAATTTCATAAAATTTTTCTTAGTGTAAAACAGCGAGTTAAGTGTTGTGGGATAAAAAAAGATTGTAAAACATTTGGTAGGTTTATGAAAAGGTAGTACTTTTGCAATCCCAAACGACGAGGAAGCGAGGCGAGAGACAGAGGGGAGTTGAGAGGGGAAATTGATCTTTGAAAATAATGAACCAAGGTAGCGGAGATAAACGTTAAAGTTTATCGACCGGAGTAAGGAGAAACGTCAATTACAAAAGATAAATAAATAGATATCGGTAAGATATTTAGAAGAGATAATAATACAATGAAGAGTTTGATCCTGGCTCAGGATGAACGCTAGCGGCAGGCTTAACACATGCAAGTCGAGGGGCATCGAGAGAGTAGCAATACTTTTGTCGGCGACCGGCGGACGGGTGCGTAACGCGTATGCAACCTACCTTATACAGGGGGATAACCTTTCGAAAGGGAGACTAATACCGCATAACATTACTTTGAGGCATCTTAGGGTAATTAAATCTTCGGAGGTAT
>DEPP01000087.1 GCA_002358835.1 Bacteroidales bacterium UBA3389 | reverse complement strand
CTTTCGGGAGGAGAGAAAACAAGACTTGCATTGGCTAAATTGTTGCTTGAACCTGTCAATCTGCTTGTTTTGGATGAACCGACTAATCACTTGGACATGCTCTCGAAAGATATATTGAAAATGGCTCTTATGCAGTATGACGGAACGTTGATTGTTGTTTCGCACGATAGAGACTTTCTTCAAGGATTGACAGATACTATTTACGAGTTTTCTCATCACAAAGTAAAACAATTCAAAGGAGATATATTCGATTTTCTTCAAACAAAAAAGATTGCCGATTTAGATGATTTGAATCAGAAATCGCAACAGAATAAAGCTAAATCCGAAGTCGTTGTTACTCAATCGAAACAAGATTATCTGAAAAATAAGGAAAGAGAAAGCGGACTTAGAAAAATAAGAAATAAAATTACCTCTTGCGAGCAAGAAATCGAGACATTGGAAAATAAACTCAAACAAATGGACGATTCTTTGGCCTCTTCGGACTTTGTAAATAAAATATCCGATATGAACAAGTTCTACACAGAATACGAGGAAATAAAAAAGCAGTTGTCCGAACGAATGAATGAGTGGGAGGAACTTCAAATCAATTTAGAAGAAGCTGAAAAGCAATGCTAAAAGCAAAGTATTATAAAGACAATATAAAACTTGCCTATCCCATAATCTTATCTTCTTTGGGTATAAGCATAGTACAATTTTTTGATACCTTTATGGTTGGGCATTTGGGTAAAGAACAATTGGCCGGAGTTGCTTTCGCATCTGCCATAACCACGATTGCACTTGTCTTTGGTCAAGGAATCGGTATGTCGCTTACTCCTTTGGTCGGGCAATCTTTTGCAAGGAAAGAAACCATTCACATAAGCCGTTTGTTTCAAAATGCGATTACGTTGAATGTTTTTACGGGTCTGATGATTGTTTTGGTGCTTATGGCAATCGTTCCTTTGATGCAATATCTCGGACAGCCTGATGAAGTGATTAAAACTGCAAAACCATACTTCATAGTTACGGCAATATCGCTTTTCCCTGCACAGATATTTCTCGCATTCAGGCATTTTATGGAAGGAGTCGGTGATACAAAAATAACAATGCAGATAATAATATCGACCAATGTGCTGAATATTATATTGAATTATATATTCATTTACGGAAAATTAGGATTGCCTGCAATGGGTGCTTTTGGTGCGGGACTTTCAACGCTTATTGCTCGAACGATTATGCCGATTGCATACGTTATTTATATGTTATCTCATAATCACTACAAAAAATACTTCAAGTTCTTTTCAAAAGCGAATTTTAGTTTCTATACTCATAAATCCATAGCAAAGTTAGGTCTTCCGATTGCAATACAACTGTCTTTGGAATGTGTGAGTTTTTCAATGGTAACAATAATGATGGGTTGGCTTTCTACAGTTGCACTTGCTGCTTATCAGATTGTACTTACTTTTTGCAATCTTACATTTCAGATAGCCTGCGGAGTAGCTTCGTCAACCACAATATTGGTGTCGCATTCCTTTGGTAGAAAAGACGGAAAAGATGTATCGGCATATTCGAATGGCGGGTTGCATCTGAGCTTTATAACAATGGGAATCGCAGCTTTGTGCTTTATATTTTTCGGACGTCAAATAACTTCATGGTTTAGCACAGATGTGACTGTTATTGCCCAAGGTGCGTTGCTTTTTATTGTAGCCGGAGGATTTCAATTGATAGATGGTACTCAGGCAACTTTGTTAGGAGCGTTGAGGGGTATAAACGACGTATCCAAACCAATGAAATATTCTTTGATAAGCTATATTCTGTTTGCTATTCCAGTGGCTTACGTTTTGGGATTTTTGTTGGATTTCGGTCCTTGCGGGATTCTGTCGGGTGAAGCTTTGGGATTGCTTCTTGCGGCAATACTTTATTATCAAAGATTAAGGAAATCTGTTCGAAAAATCAAATCTTGCTAACTTTTTGTCAAACAGTTGATTATATAAGTCTTTGTTTGGTTCGAAATAACTCTTTGTTTTAGTGGATTGTTTCTTTGTTTTAGAAAAATGTTTCTTGATTTCAGTAAATTGTTTCTTTGTTTTATTTGAAGGACTTTTTAATCGGCAAAAAAGCATTGCTGTTGGGGCTTTGTAAAGGCTTGTTTTACGGATTTAATTCGTATCTTTGCAGTTTCTAAATCAAATAAAAAGAGAAATGAAGTTCGATTACAAGAAATTTTTGCCACACATTGCCGCAATATTATTGTTTTTGGCAGTTGGTTTTGTGTATTTTTCTCCTGTCTTGGAGGGAAAGAAAGTGTTTCAAAGCGATATGAGTCAGTTCGAAGGAGGAAACAAAGATTTGGCTGACTATGAGCAAGCAACGGGTGAAAGAGCGGGTTGGACAGATGGAATGTTTTCGGGAATGCCTGCTTATCAGCTGACTATGCCTGAGCATTACAATATATTCAAAAGCATATCCCCGATTGTTACATTGGGAGAGCATTCTTTCTCGGTCGGCATTCTCTTTCTTATGATGCTGGGTTTTTATGTTTTTATGGTGTCTATGGGAGCCAAACCTTTGCTGTCGATGATTGCGGCTTTGGCTTACGCACTCGGTTCTTATAACATAATCATCATAGCTGTAGGACATATTACCAAGGCTTGGGCAATGGCTATGATTGCTCCTATATTGGGTGGTATGATTCTTGTATTCAGACGCAAATGGCTTGCAGGTTCTGTGATGTTTACTCTTTCGCTCGGTTTGCAGATAGGTTTTAACCACATACAGATAACATATTATACAATGCTTGCGGCATTTATTCTCGGATTATGCTATTTGATTTATGCAATAAAAGAAAAAACGATAAAGGATTTTGCTCTTGGTGGGGGGATGCTTGTGTTGTGTGCAGCGATTGCGTTTTTGCCTAACTCATCTCATTTTAAGTTGAATTCGGAATATGTGAAATATACGATGAGAGGAGGAAGTGAATTGACGGTAAAACCTAATGAAAATGTTGAATCGCAGAATAATGATAAGGGACTTTCGATAGATTATGCTTATGCTTGGAGTTATGGCGTTGGAGAGAGTTTTACGGTGCTTATCCCTGACTTTAAGGGTGGCGGAAGTTCAGATCACAGAATCGAACAGTTGGCTGAAAGAAGGATACAAGAGATTCAGACAACTGCCCCTGCACAAGCGAACAATCCTCAGATAAATCGAGTTGTCAATCAATACGCAGGTTCGACCTATTGGGGAGAACAGCCGTTTACTGCAGGCACTGTCTATTTTGGTGCTATTGTTTGTTTTCTTGCTTTATTGGGATTTATCCTTGTTGAAGGTAAAATGCGTTGGTGGCTTTTGGGAGCAACTGTTTTGTCTTTTGTTTTGTCGTGGGGAAGCAACGCAATGTGGATAAACGAACTGCTTTTCGATTATTTGCCTTTTTACAATAAGTTCAGAACTCCGTCGATGGCGTTGGTGATTGCAAACGTAACTTTGGTAATGATAGCTTTCTTGGGCTTGAAAGAGTTTATCTATGGAGAGAAAACTAAAAAGCAAAAAACGCTTGCTTTATATATTTCGGCAGGCGTTACTGCTGGATTCTGTTTGCTTTGTACGATTGCTCCGGGATTGTTCTCTGATTTTTCTTCTTCGAAAGATGCAATTTTCCAATCAATGCTTGGGGATAGTTTTATTCAAGCATTGATTGATGATAGAAAAGATGCGTTTACTTCGGACGCATTCCGCTCGTTTGCATTCATTGCTGTGGCTTTTGTGGCTTTGTTGTTGTTCGTTTCTGGCAAAGTTAAAAAAGAAATTATCATTGTTGCAATCATAGGAATCGCCACAACAATCGATCTTTGGGGTGTTGATAGAAGATATTTGGATGATTCAAATTTCCAAAAGCAATATGAAATGACTCCACAACCTACATCTGCAATCGAAAGCATTAAACAACAGGTTGAAAGTCAAAAAATAGATCACTATCGTGTGTATAACATGGCGGTAAGTACCTTTAACGATGCTTCAACCTCATATTTCTTCCCTTCGATTGGTGGGTATCATGGAGCAAAATTGCAACGCTATCAGGAATTGATTGATTTCTATTTTGTCAATCCGACATACAGACAAAACGATATCACAGACACTTCTTTGCTTAAGACTAATCAATTGCGTCAATTCTTCTACCAATATGGCAATCAGTTGAATTGTCCTAATCTCGGCGTGCTTAATATGCTTGATACAAAGTTTGTGATATTACCGTTGGGAGAAGAGGGTGGTGTTCCTTTGCAAAATCCTGAGGCTTGTGGAGCTGCATGGTTTGTTCCTTCGATTACTTGGGCAAAATCTGCTGATGAGGAAATTCTTGCTTTGAATAACTTTGATCCACGTAAGACAGTGGTGTTGAACACGAAATATCAATCATCTGTAAAGCAAAGTGCTGAATTCGATTCTTCGGCAGTGATTCGTATTGAAAAGCAAGATATTCACAATCCTGACTATAAGAAATATACTTACAAGAGTGATTGTGACCAAATAGCGGTTTTTTCAGAGATTTTCTACGAAGGAGATTGGAAAGCATATATCGATGGAAAGCAATGTGAGATTATGCAGGCTGATTATGTGCTTCGTGCTTTGCAATTGCCAAAAGGTTCGCATACTGTTGAATTTAAGTTCGAACCAGACAGCCTTAAAACTTTCACATCTGTGAACTTTATTGGTTCGTTCTTGGTTGTCTTGTTGGTGATTGCGGCAGTTGCAATGCCGTTTTTGAAACATATTGTTGCCAAAAGAAAAAAGAAAGTAACGGAATAGATTTTCGAAAGAACTGTTATCTATTATAGATTAAACGAAAAAAGAGAGGAAATACCAAATGTATATTGCAGGATATTCTGTTTTGTTTTTAGCATCTTTAGTCAGTGGTTTATTGGTTTTTGTATTTGAAAAGAAACCAAAAATACTTGACTTTATATCTGTATTTGGAGGAGCTTTTTTGATGGCTGTTTGTTTCGTTCATTTGCTTCCTGAAGCCTTTACATTATCTTCCGATTCAGTTTGTTCGCATTCACACTCTCACGAACATATCCATGAACATAATCACGGCTTTTCTTTTCCTCTCGGAGCTTTTGTACTGTTAGGTTTTCTTCTTCAGTTGATTTTGGAGCTTATTTCGAAAGGTGCAGAACACGGACATTTGCATAATGAAGATCGTACAGTGAATCATAGCGCTTATTTGAGTTCGCTTATGATTCTTTTGGGTGTATCGATACATGCTTTTCTGGAAGGATTTGCTTTGGTGACAAATGGTAAGATGAATTATTCGTTACTGATAGGTGTTGTTTTGCATAATATTCCGATTTCTATGGTTGTAATGGGTAGTTTTTTGAAAGCAGGCTGTTCTAAGTTTGTTTCGCTTGTTCATCTTGCTGTTTTTGCAATAATGGGTGTTGTTGGTTCTCTTGTGGGGCTGCATTTCGATTTTGTAACACAGTACACTTCTCAGATAATGTGCTTTGTTGTCGGAATATTGTTGCATGTTTCTATATCGACTCTTTTTGATAGCAAAGAAAGTCATCAATATAATTTTGTAAGATTTGTAATCGTATTAACGGCTTTTGTTGTAGCATGTTTGCTTCCTCATTAAAATAAAATCGAAGACCGATGAAATTATCTGTTATCATAGTAAATTATAATGTAAAGTACTTTCTGGAGCACTGTCTCTATTCTGTGAGAAATGCGATAAAGGGGATAGATGCTGAGGTTTTTATTGTGGATAATAATTCGGTTGATGGGTCGATGCAGATGTTGCGTTCGAAGTTTTCGGATTTTATTTTGATAGAAAATAAAGAGAATGTAGGATTTGCAAAAGCCAATAACCAAGCCATACGTTTGGCAAAGGGAGAGTATATCTTGCTTTTGAATCCGGATACTGTTGTTGAAGAAGACACTTTCTTGAAATGTATCGCCTTTATGGACGAACACAGAGATTGTGGTGGCTTGGGGATTAAGATGATTGACGGAAGTGGGAAAATTTTGAAAGAAAGCAAACGAGGCTTTCCAACACCTTGGGCAAGTTTTTGTAAAATGAGTGGTCTTACATCTTTGTTTCCTCATTCCAAACGATATGCTCAATATTATATGGGGCATCTTTCGTATGATGAAACAAACGAAGTGGATATTCTTGCGGGGGCTTATATGATGATGAGAAAGGAATGTCTGGATAAGGTAGGGTTGCTGGACGAAGATTTCTTTATGTATGGCGAGGATATTGACCTTTCGTACAGGATTACGCAGGGTGGGTATAAGAATTACTATTTCCCCGATGCTCAAATCATACATTACAAAGGCGAAAGTACCAAAAAAGCCAGTCTTAACTATGTTTACACTTTCTACAATGCTATGGCAATCTTTGCAAGCAAGCATTTGGATAGCAAACAAACGAAACTGTATTCATTAATTATAAAATTGGCTATATGGTTGCGTGCATCGCTCGGATTCGTTTCAAGAATTTTTTCACGTCTATCTTTGTTTGTCTTGGATTTTATTTTGATTTATGCGGGATTTTTCTTGCTTGAGCGTACTTGGGCTTTGCATTATTGGGGTGATATCAACTACTATCCTCCTCATTATATAATATGTGCCGTCCCTATCTATATTTCGATGTTATTATTCTCGGTTTATGTTTGCGGAGGTTATGTAAGGCAGTTGAGAGTTTCGAGATTGGTGTCAGGTGTCTTTGGTGGAATGTTGTTATTGTTGGTTTTCTATTCTCTATTGCCTGCTGAATTGCGTTATTCTCGTGCATTGGTGGTTATGGGTTCGGTAATGAGTATGTTTATACTTCTTTTAGTACGTTTTGTTCGTAATTTCATAGCTAACGGTTCTTTGACTCTGAAAAATACTCATTCGTCTCGCTATGCAATTGTGGCAAATAAACAAGAAGGAGAGCGAGTTGCTGATTTGTTAAACAAGACCGAGAGTAAGCCTGAGTTTATTGCGTTAGTCGGAGTGGGAGATGAACAAAACGATGATAGGTTTGTTGGTAATACATCACAAATAGAAGATATTATAAGGATATATTCGATTGATGAAGTCGTGTTTTGCTCAAAGGATTTGTCTCAATCGAACATCGGGGAACTGATGAGTCGTCTTTCTCGCTCAAATGTGCGTTTTACAATAGTGCCACCAAGTGCGGAATTCATAATTGGAAGTAATACAATAAAGACACCGGTGGATCTTTATGTGCTTAATGTCAGCAGTATCACAAGTGAAGACAATAGAAGAAAAAAACGTTTACTTGATGTTATGGTTGCTTTGTTTTTGTTATTGTTCTATGTTTTGCTTTGTTGGTTTGTAAAGCGTCCTTTTGGCTTATTAAAAAATATTATTCTTGTTATATTCGGCAAAAAGACATGGGTAGGGTATTCTAATGAAAATATGGATGAAATAAATAAACTTCCACATCTGAGAACATCGGTTTTGACGATAATAGATGTCTTTTCATCGGAATGTTTAGATAGAAAATCTGTAAATAAACTTAATTTGCTCTACGCAAGTAATTATTCGATACGAAACGATCTTAATGTTATTTGTAAGTCCTTCAGTAAATTAGGACAATAATAAAGATTTGTTATTTTTAATCTTTGAAGAAAAATGCTATTTTTTTTGTATTTTTCTTTTTTTATTCTTTTGTCGGGTGAACAAAAATTTATATCTTTGTGGCGAGATAAAGAAAGGTGATTGTAAAATTTTATTTCACAAGATTCCTTTTTTGAAATTATTTTTGTAAAACTAAAAAATTAATTTGCCTTATGAAAAGATCAGAAGAATTTATCGAAATGGAACACCGCTATGGTGCACATAATTATCATCCGTTGCCTGTTGTGTTGAACAGAGGTGAAGGTGCATTTGTTTGGGATGTTGAAGGGAAACGTTATTTTGACTTTTTAAGTGCTTATTCAGCAGTTAATCAAGGTCATTGTCATCCAAAGATTGTAGCGGCTTTGTGTGAGCAGGCTCATAAACTTACTTTGACTTCTCGTGCTTTTTATAATGATTGTTTGGCTCCTTATGAAAAATATGTAACAGAGTATTTCGGTTATGACAAAGTGCTTCCTATGAATACAGGTGCAGAAGCTGATGAAACGGCTCTTAAACTTGCGAGACGTTGGGGGTATAAGGTGAAAGGCATTCCTGAAAATGAAGCAATCATAGTTTGTTGTGAAGGTAACTTTCACGGAAGAACGATTTCTATAGTCTCGATGTC
>DEPP01000066.1 GCA_002358835.1 Bacteroidales bacterium UBA3389 | reverse complement strand
ACGTTCTTCGCATTATAAAACACTGCTTGATTGATAAAGGCTTCTTTTCCTTCGTTTATCAACTCTTGCTTACGCTCTTCAAAACGGTCATTTGCATATTTAAGAAAGATTAAACTAAGCACAACATGCTTATATTCAGAAGGCTCAACCGAACCTCTAAGTTTATTTGCCGATTCCCATAAAGTTTCTTCAATACTTTTTTCCTTAATTTGTTTTTTTGCCATAGTTTATTCGATTATTTCATCCCACAAAGTTATAAAATATAGTGCAATACAATAGCAAAAAAATATAAAATTCGCTTTGGAACAACATTTCTTTTACTTACAATTAAAAAAAATAAGTTCGAGTATCAGAAAGCATAAAAAAAACAGACGGAGATTGTCCGTCTGTTTGCTTTTATTTGCGTTGTACATCTTGCTTACTTGGTTGTTGGTAAGATTTGACGTGCAGCAGTTTTCGGATTATTGATTGTGTCGCAACCGTTTACGCAACCTCCCGGACATGACATAACTTCGATAAAGTTTCCTGGGCATTGTCCTGCTTTTGCGTATTGTTTCAACTGACGGATTACTTGCTTGTTCAAACCGTCTATCACAACTTCTTTTACAACGTTTGGATCCGGTGCAGTAGCCTTTACTGATTGAGTTACACCACTGATCATCGCAAAACCTCTTCCGTGTCCTGCTATATTCGGATCGAATTCCATTGGTTCCAAACTTTCCAAATCGATTTCTGTTGCTTTGAACAATGCTTCTAATTCCTCATAGCTTATCACATAATCCACAATGTCTCTGTACAAATAGCTTTCGCTTCGTTTTCCAACACAAGGAGCAACCATGACCGTTATAGCTTCAGGGTTCTTTTCTTTGATTCCTTGTGCAGTGTAAACCATTGGAGAATATGTAGTTGAAACGTATTGTTCCATTTCCGGCATATGTTTGCGTACAAGGTTCATCCAACTTGGACAGCATGAAGTTGTCATAAATGATGCACCCTCTTCCATACGTTCGATAAACTCTTCTCTTTCTTTTTCTGTTGTTATGTTAGCACCCAATGCAACTTCCACAACATCGGCAAAGCCTAATTTCTTGATACCTGTAAGCACCTTACCATAGTCTGCCTTAAATTGACCGCCCAATGAAGGAGCAACCATTGCAACTACAGGTTTGCCTGCTTTCATTTCTCTGAAAATGTCTATCATGAAAGTCTTTTCGAATATCGCTCCGAAAGGACAAGCAACCATACATTTACCGCAATAGATACATTTTTCAGGATCGATATGCTCTACTCCGTGCTCATCTTTCGAAATAGCTCCAACAGGACAACTTTCTTCACATGGAACAGGTTGATATATGATAGCGTGGAAAGGACACGCATCCATACACATTCCACAACTTACACAGCTTTCAGGATCGATATGAGCCTGTTTTTCTCCCACTGTAATAGCTCCTTTTTTACAAGCGTATGTACATGGTCTTGCAACACAAGCTCTACATAGGTTGGTTACTATATATTTGTTCTTAACACAAGACGAACAAGCCTCATCAACAACCGTCATCATAACAGGTGTCTTGTCTTGTCTGTTCAATGCCAATTGTGCGTAGTGAGATAAAGTATCCAATTCATCTTCTTCATCATCCACGTTAAAGCCCAACAATGCCATTGTTTTGTACTTAACCACAGCTCTTTCTTTGTGGATACAGCATCTTATATTGGTTCCGTGAACTTTTGGTCGCATTTCCAACGGTAATCGATCAATCTTCTCAACCAATTCATCGTTTACAATAAGGCGAGCTAATCTCGACAAAATCTCTCTGCGAATTTCAACTGCGTTATTTATTGCCATTACTCTTTATTATTTGTTTATTTTCTTTCTATTCCTAATTGTCTGTAAATTTCATCCAACAATTTGTCTTCTGTGCATTCTTCCAACAATACGTCTCCAACTTTGGCGTATGGTGGTTTTGCAACACCTTCGTTTTCATGGCAACCCAAGCAGGCTGAACCGATGATTTCTACTTTGTTTTTGATGTCTTCAGGCAAATTCTTCTTCAATTTTGCCAATTCCTGTCCTCCCGTAATGTAGCAATATGTACCTACACAAATTCTTACGTTTAACATATACTAAATATTTATTGTTTTTATTATAATTTATTTGATTTCAAATCTATATTTCCTCTAAATAAACTTCAACCGCACTTCCTTCATAAACCGCTCTTCAAGCAATACAGCTATGTTTTTCACAACGTTTCGACGTATTTCCAATTCCACAGGCAATGACGGGTCTTGGTGTGCCACGTTTATCTTCGTTCCTACTACCAAATCTATAATATCGGCATCCAATATCATTCTATATATTTCCCAAGCAGGCCCTTCTCCTGTCAAATTATTGTTCATACCCTTTCGTAACAACTCCGACAAAGCTCCCAAGGTGATTATTCCCTCTGTCATCAAGTCGATACCCTCCATTTGTGATGATGGCGGAAGACCTGCTGCGATATCGTCTATGTTTACGGTGATTTCTCGCTTCAATTCCCTCGATAATATCTGCGATGTCGTTCCCCCGCAAACTATCTTCTTACCCTTATAGTGGCTTACAATCTCTGCAAGATATTTATCTTTGTTTTCTGAAAACGGAGGACCTGTACAAATCAACAAACGTCGAGGCTCTCTGACGTAAAGCACAACACAAGATGTGTCATCTTTAGGTTTTAAGATGTCGTTCAACTCTGCCTGCTTTACAATCCGCATCGATAGTTCTCTTGCCGATATTTTGGGATTTTTCTTTACAAGTTCTTCAATAAACTCATCAATTCCGTCTTCCCAACCAAAAGGCATATCCCGGTTTCCTATGCCAGACTGACTTACTCCATCAGAAAAACATATCAATCTGTCTTCTTTCTTGAGCGTTAAATTAGACATTTTTATCAGTCTTTCATCCTGACGATCTCCCTCTGCCTTGCGTTTGATTATTGTATCATCTGTCTTGATTCGTGTAACCTTATTATCCCTTACCAAGAGCAAAGGCGGATTATCAAACTCGACAATCTTCGCTTCTCCGTCAGAATCGACATCGATAATCGTAAATGTGGAATAACTTATGTTTCTGACGCTATCTACAGGCAAGGTATCCATTATCGCTTTTATCGTTCGCAATATAGGTTCGTGGCGAACGCGAAAATTCATTGCCATTGATGCTGTCATAGTCGAAAGTACATTTGCTTTCACTCCACTTCCCAAACCATCGGATAACACAGCTATATTTCGGTTTTCACCTATACACTTACGCAACAAGACACAATCTCCACATACTATGTTGTTGAACTTATTGTTCTGATAACTTCCAACCTCTATGAAAAATTTTTCTTTTTCCAACATAGCTTTCCGATTTTATAATTCAAAGGTCATAGGCTCTTCTCCCTTGTTTCCGTTCTCCTGATGCGACTCTACAATCGAATTAAGCATTGCCTCGGTATAAGAAGCATTCTCTCCAAGCAAGAAGGCTATCTTTTGAACAACCTTCATATTTTCCATAATAACGTCCTGTGTACGTTTCAACACCAAGTCTTTTCGAACCTCAGGAGCGTGAAGATTCTGCAAAATTCCACATACCAAAGAGTGATCTTGTACAGAAAATACCGACAAACTATAATAGTCATCACCATTTCTGATGTCTTGTTCTATCACATCGACTCCCGTACTCAACACCGTCGAAAAGAATCTATGGAACGGTAAGAGTTTGGTTATATCGGCACCATACAAACCCGGGTTGGCTTCGAATATCATCTTAACTTCGCCACCCAATATGTCGGCAAACTTCTCATTGGCATCAACTATTCTCAAATTATCATTAACAATAACGATACCTTGAGGAAGTTTTTTCAATAATATATTCGTCTTATCTTGTGCAATTCTCCTCATATAGGAAACGCACATATCATTCTCAGCTCTTCCATCAATCAAAGCCTTTGCAAAAGAACGACAACTATCATAACCACAACCACCGCAGTTAAGCTCATCCGATTCATTCTTTTTGTTGACTCTCAACAAAGCCTCTTGAATTTCTTGTTGAGTGTACTTTTTGTCTTCGACTTGAGGAATGTAAGAGTAATCGGCTTTCACATCAAGATTGTCATAAACTTCTTGATAAGAGTTTTGAGTTTTACCAACCTCAACTCCTTGCAAAACCTTGACTCTTTTTGTTGCAGATGAAGCGTTCACATTCGAACAAGGTCCTTTTATACAACCTCCCTCACATGCCATGATTTCAAGAAACGTTTTACAATCTTTTGATAAGGTTTCAACGTCTTCAAGAATCTCTTTTATGTTTGCAACACCTGAGAAGGTCATATAGCGAGCCTTAACTCCACTGCCCATATTGTTGTTTATTCTTGCTTCTACGGTTGTGATGGAGTTTATCATATTTGCAAGCATTCCTCCATCTATCGGATAGAGGTTTCCTCTTGTTGCGTTGAAAGGATAAAAAACATCCTCTTCTGTCGGCTTCATAAATTCGAAGTATATACCCATATCTTCGAACAATTCCTTTACTTCCTTGAATGTAAGAACAAAATCTATTTTATCTCCGAACTCATCCAATTCTGTTTTCTTTGAAGCACACGGACCGACAAAAGCAACTTTGGCATCAGGATGCAACTGTTTCAAAAAGGCTGCGTGAGCCACCATCGGCGAATAAACAGGTGCTATGGCAGGAG
>DEPP01000028.1:2594-3607 GCA_002358835.1 Bacteroidales bacterium UBA3389 | reverse complement strand
CGGCAGAGAACCACCGGCGAACATACCAACAACCTCTTCAACAAGCTTAGACATCTCACGTGCGGATTTAGCCCCACCCTTGTCGGCAGCTTCGGCTACGAGCATACCACTCTGACCGAGCAATTCTGCAACAGGAACTTCGAGAGCCTGGGCGATTTTCTCTGCAGCATCCCAACGAGGACGGCTTGTGCCGGCTTCGTATCTTTGGATCATGCGAGAAGAAACACCGGATTTCTCACCCAATTCAGCCTGAGTCCAGCCCTTATTTTCTCTATATTGTTTCAGTCTATCTTCGAATTTCATAATCATACCCCTTCGGTTTGAATTTCGACAATTTTGCAAACACGACATTTATTTCGTGAAAAGTTATTGACACGACAGTTGTGTCGTGCTATAATCTAAACACGAACACGACATTTGTGTCGTATCTAAATAATACTACACGACATTAAGTTTGTCAATAGTATTTTACAAATTTGTCGAAAAGGGGTGAAAAATAATGGGACGAACAATTCTCCACTGCGATATGAACAACTTCTATGCTTCTGTCGAGTGTATGCTGAATATGAAACTGAAGGATAAGCCGGTGGCTGTTGGCGGTGATGTTGAGAACCGACACGGCATCATCCTCGCCAAGAACTACCATGCAAAGAAATATGGAATTCAGACCGGCGAAGCTCTGTGGCAAGCCCAACAGAAGTGCAGGGACTTGATCATTGTTCCGCCTCATTATGAAGAATACCTCAAATACTCCAAATTGGCTCGAGAGATATATGCGCAGTACACTGATCAAATCGAGCCTTACGGAATGGACGAATGCTGGCTCGATGTTTCGGGTAGCCGTAACATATCAGGCAGCGGAGAAGAAATAGCCAACAAACTGCGTAAGCAGATGTACTTTGAATTAGGGCTCACCATTTCGGTGGGTGTCTCTTTCAATAAGATATTCGCAAAACTTGGTAGCGATATGAAAAAGCCCGATGCTACTACCGTGATCCCCGAAGATACCTTCA
>DEPP01000028.1:1633-2493 GCA_002358835.1 Bacteroidales bacterium UBA3389 | reverse complement strand
GAAAAAGTTCTCAATTCTTACTGTATAAATACAATCGGTGACCTCGCACACGCCCCGAGAGAGTTACTGAAACGGCGACTTGGAAAATGCGGAGAAATGATTATTGACTATGCAAATGGTCTGGACCACTCTCGCGTTGCTCCGTTTGATTACGAACCGCCTATAAAATCAGTAGGACATGGGATAACTACAAAAGAAGATTTGGAAAACCCCGCCGAAGTCTGGAACGTTATGTTGTCGTTGGTTCAAGACATCGGACACAAGCTTCGGGTGTACAACAAGAAAGCCGGCGGTGTGGCGATCTGCATCCGAAACAATCAACTCGAAACAAAGCAATGGCAATGTCAACTCCCCGTTAAGACATACAGCTCTGCAATGATTGCAAAAGCAGCCTTTGATTTGTTTGCCAGGTCTTACGTCTGGAACAACGACATACGCTCGGTTACCGTCCGCGCTATCAATCTGACATCCCAATCAGAAGCCGAACAGTTAACCCTATTCTCGGATGCAACCGAAGTGCAGAAGCGAGAAAAATTAGAAGACACAATTGAAAGTATAAGAGATCGATTTGGAAAAAACGCTATCCTTCCGGCGACACTGTGCAGAAATATCAAGATGCCCACTGATCGTGATGTTGAACTGCATATGCCAACGGGGATGGTAATGTAGGAGTAGTTTATTATGGCACACACATCTGCAGCTTTAGAACATAGAAAAGTATTCGTGGAAGTTACGGTGAAGGTATCTCCCGAAGGAGAGGTTCGTCCTCTCTCTATTACCTTTGAAGATGGTATTAAGTATGAGATTGACCGCTTAAAACAGCGTTGTCGCGCCCATGCCACCAAAGTCGGCGGCACCGG
>DEPP01000028.1:0-1542 GCA_002358835.1 Bacteroidales bacterium UBA3389 | reverse complement strand
GCGAAGGCACATTCAGGAGGATAACATTGAAAAGATTAACACGTGTTTATATAGAAGGTATTGCCGACAGAATTTTGAAGGCATATATGAATTTACCCGAAATTAAGGGTGCTGAAATTTACAGAATAGACCCCGAGCTTCTCTTAACGAGAGTCTTGGGACTGAAAATAGAATATGCGCATCTTTCCTTGGACGGAACAGTCCTTGGGATGACCTCTTTCGGAGAGGTCGAGGTTGAAGTTTACGATGAAGCTGATGGCGAGTATTTCCTCTGCCTTGATGGTAAGACGGTAGTCATTGACCGTGGCTTAATTGCAGATACAACAAAGAAAGGAAGATGCAACTTCACCACTCTGCATGAGGGCGCACACCAGGCGTTTAATATGCTGTTTCCCAAGGAATATGGTGTAGGCGCAAAAGCAGCAGAACTGCACTTTTATACTGCCAATTCCGAATGTAAAAAGCCTATATCGGATTGGGAAGAATGGCAAGCGAATACACTCGCAGGTGCTCTCCTTCTGCCGGAAGACCTTGTGAAGAAAGGTATGTTTCTTTTTGGTTTGGGTGACAAGATCAAAATACTGAACAAGATCTACAGCCGAGAAACATACGACAAATTTGCAGCTCTTGCGGATTTCTTGGGTTCGTCCAAGAAAGCATTGGCAATCAGGATGAAGCAGTTAAAGTTATTGGAACAGGATTATTTAGATAATCCGTTCAGCATGTTAGAAGTAGTCAAGGAGGCCTAAAGATGAGTAACGAAATCAAAGTATCAAAAAGATGTCCCAAGTGCGACTGGCGCATACTTGACAAGGTAACACCTACGACCGGTATCATTCAGATGAAATGCCCACGTTGCAAGACTGAGGTAAAGATTGACCTCTCCTTGCGTAAGGGCGTAGCAAAATACCGTAAAGTTTTAGTATTGGATTAAGGTGACGAAAATGAGTAGCATTGTACCAAGAGAGCAGCTGACTCCGTGCGGATACATGGACATTCTCGGCTGTAATGGATATAACACCAAGGATGTGGTATGCGTAACCGCAAACGGAGATAACAACTTCATCGATGAAGGAATTGTCGAAGGTTCGCTCCTCTTCATCGACACCAGCGAGAAATATCAGCCTGGGCAGCTTAACGTCTTCAAGTTCAAAGAAGAAGTTACACCGCAGCTCAAGCTGTCACGCAAACGAATATCCGGCACCACCTATTTTGGAAAGGTGCTAATGTCAGTAAATCAGTATAAATAGAAAGGACTAAAACCGAATATTGAGAGCTAACGCTCCGTGCAACGGGTTCTAAGGTTTACCTTTGTATCTCCAAATAGCCGGGCATCAAGCTACAAGAAATATCTATGTCAGAAACATAGGTACTTGTGGTCTTGGTGTCCGGTTTTTTTATTTGCGGAAATGAAGATTACAACCTGGGAAACCTACATCGCTCGCTATCCCTAATCTCCGAATTTTTGATTCAACCCCAAAAATTCAAATTCAAGGAGATTACGAAAGTGAGTACAAAATTTTATATCAAGAACGACAACGG
>DEPP01000009.1 GCA_002358835.1 Bacteroidales bacterium UBA3389 | reverse complement strand
GGGAGAAGCAGTCTTTGCAAATCCAAGCAGAGCTACGCAAACAATGACCCACATTGCAACTTGAGTAAGTCCAACCAAGCCAATCGCAATCAGTTTTCCAAGAAGTAATTGTACCGGTTTGATGCTTGAAACCAATACTTCGACAATTCGGTTTACTTTTTCTTCGCTTACGCTTTTTGTCATCAAGGCTCCGAAAATGAAAACAAATAAATAAATCATCAAACCGCCTATCATACCCAACAACATTTTGATTTCGTTGAATGAACTCTCACCCGTTAAGATGTTTTTGGTATAAAAATCCACCTTTGGGTTGTTTATCCAATCTATTTCTTTGTTGTTCATTCCGTAATCATAGCGAAGGATGTTGTCTTTGAGGATATTGGCAAGTTGATTCTTAATCCCTTCCTGCACTTTCATTCCCGGCTCGTTTTCTCCGTAATACATAAATCCTTTGATCGGCGGAGTGTCGTTCGTTTTCACGATTTCGAGAACTCCATCGCAGGAATTATCTTCGAGTAGTCGTTGTGCGGTTTCAATGTCATCAAGATATTCGAACTTGATTGCGTCATCGGATTTGAATCTTCCTTTGAACAAGGGAACGGCATCGCTTTCTTTATTTGTGGATGTGGAATCCGAATCGTTAAGGGAATATTTTGAAAGTAGGTTTGTGTTATCCACAACGATTATTTGGGCTCTTGTTTCTGCGGATTCTTCTAAAAGAATTGGTACAACGCATAATGCACACAGCAAGATAGGGCCGAGGAATGTCATTACTATAAACGACTTCTTTCTAACCCTTGTAAGGTATTCGCGTTTTATTATAATCTTAATTTTATTCATTTTTCGTAACCGTTTTTATGAAAACCTCGTTCATCGAAGGCAAAAGCTCTTTGTATGAAATCAAATCTGTCTGTTGTAATATTTGATTTATCAAATCTGCATTGCGACCTTTGGGAATCATTACTTTGATTGTTTGAAGGGAATCATTGCATTTACTTTCACAAATTTTACAATCGTATGGCAATTGCAAGTCTTTTACGATTGGAGTAACGATTTCAAAAATGTTATCGCAAAATCGTCGTTTTATTTCGCTGACTTTGCCTTCCAATATCTTTTTTGCATTGTTTATAAGTACGATTCTGTCGCATATTTCTTCAACAGAAGACATGTTGTGTGTGGAAAAAATAATCGTAGTGCCGTTTTTGCGGAGGTTTAGTATTTCTTGCTTAAGTTGTTCTGCATTTACAGGGTCAAAACCGCTGAAAGGCTCATCGAATATCAATAATTTAGGTTCGTGTAAAACTGTTGTGATAAATTGAACTTTTTGAGCCATACCTTTGGAAAGCTCTTCTAAACGTTTATTCCACCAAGATGTAATCTCCAATCGTTCAAACCAATACTGTAATTTTTCTTTGGCAACTTTCGTACTTAAACCTTTTAATTCGGCAAGATAAAGCGCTTGCTCGGAAACTTTCATCTTTTTGTATAAACCTCGTTCCTCCGGCATATAACCAATAAGTGCAGTGTCTTCTTGTCGAATCGGTTTGTTGAAAAACAAAATCTCTCCACTGTCCGGTGCAGTTATCTTGTTGATCATTCTAATCAGTGTTGTCTTTCCTGCTCCGTTTGGTCCTAATAAACCAAATACTTCTCCCTCTTCGACATCCATTGAAACTTTATCTAAAACCAAGTGAGAAGAATATTGCTTGCAAACGTCAATTGCTTTTAATATAGACATATTGCTTTAATTGTTTAATTACTGATTGTCTTTTACACAACGCACACTTCGGCCGAATGCTCTGAAACCGAAAATACTTATGTTGGTTGTAATATCGTCTTTATTGAAATCAATACATGCCGAAGTGCCTCTGCTGATTGCATTCGCACCCCAATAATATCCTCGTGTGCCTATGTGTTGGAAATTTCCTGTGTAAGCATTTCTTAATCCCGCAGCAGGTAATAACAATTGTCCATCGGCAATTGATAGATAGTAAAAGCCTTCCGGAGTTGTTTTTACTTCATATCCCAAACTCAACAAGGCTCTCCATTCTTTTTCTGTGGGCAATCGATAACCACAAGGGCAAGGATTGCTTAATCCTTTTTCACCTCGCCATAAGTCATCATCGGGATGCAACATCCAATCGTTAGCTTTTTTCTCATCTACAATAAACAAAGAGTGTCCAGCTTCGTATGTATCGGATAAGGTTAAAATCGTATCGGAGTAACGCTTTTCATGTCCGTCTGTCATTCTGCCCCATTGATACAAATCTCCCCAAGAATCGGTTGTTCCTACATATCCGCTTGTTGCACCGAGGTTTCTATCCAAGAAAATCAATTCTCCTTCGGTTGTCTTTATGGCAGGTAATTCATAATAGCGAAACTTGCCATCTTCGCTCACGATTGGTTTTTCGAAATTATCATCATAACCCTGTGCCATTGCACTGCAGATAAAGCAAAGTGTCATACACAAAAATAAAGCAGCCTTTCTGAACATTAACATTTTGTTGTTGTTTAATTGTTTAGTGCTTGCAAAGATAATATATTTGTTTGTGTTTACTTGTCAAAAACAAAAGAAAAACGAAAAAAAACATTGGGAGTGTAAGATTTTGCTTACCTTTGTTGTCTAATAGTAAAATAATTGTAAAACCAAAAACAAACTTTTATGAAGAAAGTAATAGTATTTGCAATGGCTCTAGCAATGACAGGGCTTGTTGCAATGGCTCAAGAGCCTGTAAAGAAAGTTGCAAAAGATGCACAAAAGGTAGAACACAAATGCACAGGTGATTGCAAGAACCACAAGAAAGATGGTGCAGAAGCGAAAGCTCACAACTGCGGAAGCAAGGATGCAAATCACAAGAAAGATCTTAAGGCAACAAAGACTCACAACTGCGGAAGCAAGGATGCAAATCACAAATGCAAAGGTGAATGCAAAGACCACAAACAAGTAAAATCTGTAAAGAAGTAAACTGAAAACAGATGAAGCTTACGGCAACAACTCGATGGAGAGTTGNNCCGTTTTTTTTAGTAAGATGGAACAAGAACTTGCACAAGCCGAAAGAATAGCAAAGGGAGATAAAACAGCTTTTAGAGAACTGTTTGAAAAGTATAATTCGAGCGTTCTGAACCTATGTTATGCGATTGTCAGAAATCAGTTTGATGCCGAAGACTTAACGCAAGAGGTGTTCGTTGAGGTGTTTTGTTCTATCGGAAGTTACAAAGGAAAGTCAAAACTATCGACTTGGATTTACAGAATAGCGATAAACAAATCCTTAAACTTTGTAAAGAAGCAAAAAGTTCGAAGAATATTTCTCGGAAAAGAAAAACAAAACGAACAAAATAGGAGTATTGCCGAAACGGATTGGGATTTAAGAGAACAGCAATACAAAGAGTATCTGGACAAAGCCTTGTCTCGTTTGCCGGCAAAACAACGTACGGCATTTGTTCTTTACATGTATGAGCAGTTGCCACAGAAAGAAATAGCAAATATAATGAATTGCTCTCTTGCATCGGTGGAAGTATCGATTCACAGAGCGAAAAAAAACATGGAAAATCACATAAGAACATTTGATAAAGACTTTTTGGGATGGGAAAAATAGAAGATATTATAGCGAAAGACAGAATAACTGCAAGCAATCAAGAAATGTTTGACAGTATATGCAGACGCATAGAAAAAGAACAGCAAAACAAATTGCCGAATGCCCTTGGGGTTGGTATGAAACTTTGTTGTTGTTTGATAGCTTTGCTTTCGGTGTTGAATTTTGTTTTGTTTGCCTCTGTCGATAAGGTGCAAACATCAGAGCGGTTCAACGATGAAGAGTATCACGCCTTTGCAAAGGAGAATTATTTTGACATATTGTCTGATTATTATCCGGAAGAATTATTAAAAGAAGAATAAACAGATATGAAAAAGACGTATTCGATAATCTTGATTGTGCTTACGCTTATTCTGACTGCAATAAACGTATGGCTTTTTGCTGAAAGGTCGCAGGACGATTGCAAGACAACGTGTATAGTTGCTAAAGAATCGGGTTGTTATTTGACAAAAACGCTGTCATTGACCGATAATCAGAAAGAAAAATATGAGCAGATAAAGCAAAAATATCAATTTCAAGCTATTTTAGCTGCCGATTCGTTGCATATAAACCAAGAAAGGTTGATGGGCGAGTTGATGAGAAACACAAGTGATAGTATTCAGTTGAAGCAATTAGAAGAAAAAGTTGCCGAATGTCAAGGCAAACTGCTACATCTTTCGGTCGAACAATATTTTGAAATAAAGAAAATATTGAATCCTAATCAGATTCCTACTTTGGATAGCTTGTTCGCTCAGATCCTTATTTGTCGTCCGACTTGCAATCACAGAGATGGCGATGGCGGAACGATACCCCATTTGAACTAAGACAACTTTCGCATAATATCTCCTAAACTTTATATACTCGGATATTGATTCTGCATTTATGGAATGAATATCCGATTTTTTTTATTGTCTTCTTAGAGTATTCGAATAAGCGTCTGTAAAATAGCCTGCTGACACACATCCGGCAAAACAAAGAAACAATTTACTGAAACAAAGATTCGCTAAATTGTTTCTTTGATTTATTTCCCTGAAATCAAGAAACGATTTTCTGAAACAAAGAAAAAGAGATTGTGTTTTTTATTTGCAAAAATGCGATTAAAAAAATAAGGAGCCAATTCTACGATTGACTCCTTTGTGTGACCACGGCAGGATTCAAACCTGCAACCTCCTGAGCCGTAATCAGGGACTCTATTCAGTTAAGCTACGTGGCCATCTGTTTTTGCGGTGCAAAGGTACAACAATTTTTGAAACCGACAAATGTTTTTTGCGTTTTTATTGTTTCTTATTTTGTAATCGTGCTGTATTTTAAGGGTTAAAGTCCGTAAACTTCTTTGTAAATTGTCGCAATTGCAGAGTCGAAAAATCTTTTTGTTATCTCAAAATCGGCTTTTATCATAACAATCATTGGCAGACTTTGTTTGGTTTTGTCGTAAGCAGGTTGTGTGTAATCGTATGGTTGGATGGCAAAACCATGTCGTTGATAGAATGCAATTCTTCGCTTTGCCAAATCATCCTCAGGTAGTTCGACTTCAAGTAAAATCGGTTTTGAATATTTGTTTGCAAGAGAAGAAAGCACGCTTGAGCCGATTCCTTTTCCTCTTTCGTTTTGTTGTGTCGCAAAATGTTCGATGTAAATAAATTCTTCGAAAAACCAAAGACTTATAATCCCTATCGCATTGGCTTGATTGTCGGTTATAACAAAGAAATCCAAGTTGAATTTTTCGTCTATGGCTTTTAGTAAATCGAAATTCCGCCTTTCGTCTTCTGGAAATGATGTTTCGTAGATTTGTCTTGCGATTTCGTTGTATCGAAGCTCGTTTTGGGTTGTAGCGTATAAGTGCTTGAGTTTTGCTGTTTGCATATTGCCTTTCCGTTATTGCAACTCGATGCAATCTCTCACCAATTGCAACAAAAATTCTCTTGCTCTGAATAATTTGGCTTTGACAGTACCGATCGGAATTTGCAAATGTTCTGCTATCTCTTCATAACTTTTTTCATCAAAATAACGTAATTCGATCAGCACTCTGTAATGCGGTTTGAGTTTGGCTACAATGTCTCTCATCGCATCTTTCTTTTGTTGATCTATTATCAACTCTTCAGGGTCAAGATTCTCAGAAGGAATGTTTATCCCAATCTCTTCTCCGTCTATATCTGTGTATAGATTGTCCATTGATATGGTCGGAGTGCGTTTTTTGCGAATAAAATCGATGCAATTATTGGTTGCTATTCTAAAAAGCCAAGTGCTGAAGGCAAAATTCGGAGTGTATGTGTCTATTGCTTTGAATGCTTTGCCGAATGCTTCGATAGTAAGATCTTCGGCGTCGGTTGTGTTGCCTGTCATCTTCAAAAGCATATAATATACCGGCTCTCTATATGTATTCATCAAAGAAGCATAGGCTTTTTGATCGCCTTTGTCCCTCGCTCTTTTGACTAACTCATAGTCTTTGCCTGCTTTGTCCGATAAAACGCAACTTTCGCTCATTTATGACTTCGTAAATATTGATGCAATCCTTAATTTTGCATTGAAAAACAAAAAATAAATCTCAAACAACGGTGCAAAGATAGAAATTCTTTTTGTTTCCAAGCGTTTGCAGGCTTTGAAATAAATAATTGTTTGAGGGATGAATTTCAACAATAATGCCAATATAAGGTATTGATAAGGAAACGATAGAGCGGCTAAAGTTATTACAATTGCGTAGAACAAAAAAGTAGTTATTGGAAGCAAGTTTAACAAGAACTTGGTCGAAGACTTGTATTGTTTGAATGTTGCAATTCTATTTTTCTTTTCACCTTTCCAATCTTTGAATGTTCGTTTTGATGATGAACTGACAAAACTTTCCGACTCCATTGCTACGGTTACGTTCTTTGAAGTTGCAATGTCTTTTACGAAAATATCATCTTCGCCAAGTGTTATGTTGTAGTGTTTAGTAAATCCTCCGACAGAGTAGAACAATTCTTTGGTATAGGCTATGTTTTTACAATCTCCTCTGTATGCTTGTCCTGATAGAGCCAATCCGATGTAGTTCATCGCTGTCGTTACGTTGTCATATTGCAACAAAGCATTGAAAATACCCTTTCTTTTTGCAAATGATCCGAATCCGAGTACGATTTCGTGCTTTGAATCAAAGTGAGATGCGATATTTCTCAACCAATTAAATCCGCAAGGTTCACAATCGGCGCAGCTAAGCACTAAGTGCTCATATTTAGCCGACTTTATACCCAAAGAAATCGGGAATTTCTTACCTCGAAATTTGTTTACGTTCTCTACAATGTTTACAACCTTCAAATTAGGATATATTTTGGAAAATGCTTTCAAGATATACTCGCTTTCATCCGTCGAAGCATCATTGACAACGATTACTTCGAATTCGGGATAATCCTGTTCCAAGAAAAAAGCTAACTTGTCTTTGAGGTAGTATTCTTCGTTTTTTGTGGCTATAACAACGGAAACGGGTGGTAAGTCCTCATCTGCAACTGTCATTGTGAGAGTTGTTTTCTTTTTATTGAATATCAGTTTTCCAAATATACAGAAATAATAGATCAATTGTACCAATAAAACAACTGCGAGACCTCCTAATATAATCCAAATAAGGATTGTCGGTTTGTAAAATAGAAAATCCATAATTTACTTAAATTTTTAGGCAAAAATATCCTTTATTCGAGTTTTAGCATTACCTTTGTACGAAAAATTTATAAACGCTTTTTGTTGATAACTCAAAGATGGAATTCAAACTACTCTATGTTTCAGATGATTGCAAAGCCCGTGCAGGTGAGATAGAAACTGATCATGGTAAAATAGAAACGCCGATATTTATGCCCGTTGGCACAATTGGCTCGGTAAAAGCCGTTCATAGAAATGAATTGGAAAGAGATGTTAGGGCTCAAATCATACTTGGAAATACTTATCATTTGTATCTTCGTCCCGGATTGGATGTTATTCGTCAGGCAGGTGGAATACAAAAATTTAATTCTTGGAATAAACCAATGCTTACCGATAGTGGTGGTTTTCAAGTCTATTCTCTCGGACATAGAAGAAAGATTACGGAAGAGGGATGTGTGTTTCGTTCTCATATAGACGGCTCTAAACATATTTTTACGCCGGAAAGAGTCATGGATATTCAAAGGACGCTCGGAGCAGATATAATAATGGCGTTCGATGAGTGTACTCCATATCCGTGTGATTATACTTACGCAAAAAAATCTCTCGAATTGACAAATCGTTGGTTGGATAGGTGTGTTAAAAGATTTGATGAGACAGAGTGCGAATATGGATATAAACAAACGTTATTTCCGATTGTACAAGGAAGTGTTTATAATGATTTACGAAAGAAAAGTTGTGAATACGTAGCTTCGTTAAATCGAGAGGGAAATGCAATAGGTGGATTGTCGGTTGGGGAACCTGTCGAAATGATGTATGAATTGACGGAGTTGTGTTGTGATATTTTGCCTAAGGATAAGCCACGTTATCTTATGGGAGTGGGAACACCGATAAATCTTTTGGAAGGTATAGCAAGGGGAATTGATATGTTCGATTGCGTGATGCCTACAAGGAACGGACGTAATGCGATGCTGTTCACAAGTGAAGGCATTATGAATATGAAAAATGAAAAATGGAAGAGAGATTTTTCGCCAATAGATCCTAATGGAACGGCAGAAGTAGATCATGTTTACACAAAAGCATATCTTCGACACTTGTTTGTATCTCAAGAAATCCTCGCTTTGCAAATTGCAAGCATACATAATTTGAGTTTTTATTTGGAATTGATGCGACAGGCTCGAGAACATATTTTGGCAGGAGACTTCTTGAGGTGGAAGAATATAATGGTTGAGAAATTGGGAAGAAGATTATAGTGGGGTGTAAATGAAAAACAGAAAAAAGTATCTTGTAGCCAATATATTAGATGTTTATATCACAAAGAAACTTCTTGCAACCTTCTTTGTGGCTGTTGCATTGATAAGCATGATTATCATAGTCTTCGATTTATCTGAAAAGCTTGATGACTTTATTTCAAATCAGGCTCCGATAAAAGGTCTTATCTTTGATTACTATCTTAACTTTATACCGCACTTTCTCAATATGTTCGGTTATCTTTTCTTTTTTATATCTGTCGTTTTTATATGTTCGCAACTTGCTTCGAGGAGTGAAACGGTTGCTATTTTGAGCAGTGGTATCAGTTTTACGAGATTTTTGCGTCCGTTTATTGTTTGTGCGATTTTTGTCGGTATGTTAAACCTTTGGCTTAGCAATGTGTTGATACCAAAAGTCAATGTGCCAAAGTTGGAATTTGAAAAAACATATTACAGAAACCCATATCACAACCAGTTTTACAATATTCATATACAGACGGCAAAGGATAAACAAGTCTATGTGCAACATTACAACAATACAACTGCAACCGGATTCAAATTTACATTGGAAACGTTTGACAATAAGCAGATTTGTGAGAAAATATCTGCCGATAGGATTATCTATGATTCAATTGCAAAAGATTGGGTAATGGAAAATTATCACATAAGGAAGATCAACGGACTGAAAGAGATGATTGAAACAGGAGAATCGAAACATCTGGATATTGGTTTGTTGCCAAACGATTTTAATTTGAATCAAATAAAAACCGAAGTTTTGGATTACAAACAATTGAACGAGGTTATAGGAAGAGAAAAGTTGAGAGGAAGCAGCGTTGTTACAGAGTTGGAAGTGGAAAAGTATCAAAGGTTGTTGAATCCCTTTGCTTACATAATATTAACTGTGATAGGAGTTTCGCTTTCTTCAGAAAAGAAACGTGGAGGTATGGGATTGAACCTTGCATTTGGCATAATGCTGGCCTTTTCTCTTATTATGTTGATGAAAATGACGCAGGTTTTTGCCACAAATGCGGATCTGCCTGCAATTTTAGCAGTTGCTTTGCCGTTGCTTCTTTATAGCGTAATTGCAATTGTTTTAATAAAAAAAGCACCTAAATAAAAGCATATGATAAATGATTTTATGAGCAAACTGATGCAAAAGAGGATTCCTCAAATTGAGCATTATATGAATCATCCGATAGAAGTTCAAGATGAGCTTTTGAAGAGTTTGCTTAAAACTGCCAAGAATACTATATGGGGAAGCTATTATGACTACAAAAGTATTAAGAATTGGCAAGATTATAATGAGAGAGTACCTGTAAATGACTATGAAAGTTTGTTGCCGTTTTTTACACGGATAAGAAGTGGAGAAGATAATGTACTATGGCCTTCTCAAATCAAATGGTTTTCGAAGTCATCGGGAACAACATCTACAAAATCCAAATTTATACCTATAAGCACTGAATGTTTGAACGACTGTCATTACAAAGGCGGAAAAGATATGCTTGCATTGTATTGTAACAATAAACCGAAGAATAAAGTTTTCTCGGGTATGAATCTTGCTTTGGGTGGCTCTCGTCAAGAAAATGAATTGAATAGTGAGATATTTTGTGGAGATGTATCTGCGATTATAATTGACAATTTGCCATTCTGGGCAGAATTATACAGAGTTCCGAAAAAAGAAATCGCTCTTATGCCGGAATGGGAGAGTAAATTGGAGAAAATGATCGATACTGTTATCCATTCAAATGTTGTAAGTCTTTCGGGGGTTCCTTCTTGGATGATGGTTCTTTTGAAAAACATAGAAGATAAAACAGGAAAGAGAATAGAGGAACTTTGGCCTGATCTTGACGTTTACTTTCATGGTGGCGTGAGTTTTGTTCCCTACAGAAAGCAATTTGAGGAGATTTTGCCGAAAAGCGTAAGCTATATGGAAACATATAATGCGAGCGAAGGCTTTTTTGGATTGCAAGACCGCACTGATTCAGATAGTCTGCTTTTGCTTTTGGATAATGGAGTGTATTATGAATTTATTCCGATGGAGCAAATAGGCAGTGATAACCCTAAAGTTTTGAATCTTGCCGATGTTGAAGTTGGTAAAAATTATGCAATGCTTATTACCACCAATGCAGGTTTATGGAGATACATGATTGGAGATACGATTATGTTTACCGAAAAGACTCCGTTCAGATTTAAGATTACGGGAAGAACTAAAAACTTTATCAATGCCTGTGGTGAAGAAGTTATTGTCGATAATGCAATCAAGGCATTGGATGTTGCATGCAAAGAAACCAAATCAAGAGTCGATGAATACACAGCTGCTCCGCTTTTTGAGAAAGACAGTGATACGATCTTCCATCAATGGATAATAGAATTTGATAAAGTTCCCGATGATATGCAACGCTTTACAGAAATTTTTGATAAGGCACTTCAAGAAGTCAACTCCGATTATGAGGCAAAGCGTTATAAGAATTTGGTCTTGAAAATGCCTCAAATTATCAGCGTACCCAAAGGAACGTTTTATCAATGGATGAAAACGAAAGGTAAACTTGGCGGACAAAACAAAGTACCTCGCCTTTCGAACAATCGAGAGTATATAGAAGAAATATTAAAACTAATATAACCGAACGAATATTTTATGAAAATAGCAGAAATAGAAGAACAAATCATAGAAGAGTTTGCTGCATTCGACGAATGGATGGATAAATATGCCTATATTATAGAATTGGGTAACGACTGCCCGATAATAGACACCAAAGATAAAGTAACTGAGAATCTGATTCAGGGTTGTCAATCGAATGTTTGGGTAAGTGCTAAAATGGTTGATGGAGTAATGGATATAAAAGCCGATAGCGACGCGGTGATTACAAAAGGAATCATTGCTCTTCTTTTGCGTGTGTTCAATCATCAGAAGCCTGAAGATGTTTATGCAGCGGATTTGAAGTTTATTGACGTAATCGGATTGAGTTCACATTTGTCTCCGACTCGTTCAAACGGCTTGTTGAGCATGATAAAACAACTAAAGGCGTATGCTTTGGCGTTTAGTGTAAACCAAAATCAATAAAATCAATATGGAATCGAAGGAAATATTGAAAGACCGCATAATTCAAGTTCTTAAAACCATACAAGACCCCGAAATTCCTGTAGATATATACGAATTGGGTTTGATTTACAAGATAGACATCAACGATTCGAACGACGTTCTTATTGAAATGACTCTCACAGCCCCGAATTGCCCTGTTGCAGAGAACCTTCCGTTGGATGTAGAGCAAGCTTTGAAACAGACAGACGGCGTAAACAATGTTCAAGTTCAACTCACGTTCGAACCTGCTTGGACTCCGGAAAATCTAAGTGATGAAGCGAAACTCACACTCGGAATGCTCTAAAAGTATTTTGGCGAAATTGCTAAAAGATCCTTTAAGTCTGATAAGTATATGCGTTATCGGATTGTTTGCTCTTTTGGCTTTATTTTCCTATTTCATATCTCCCGACAGTACACCCTTTGCAAACGAGCAACATCTTGAGATTGCGGTAAAGAAACCCGGCTTTAAGGTTGATATGTTACAAATAGAGAATAAAACCGTCAAGGAAACCAATTGGATAGAACACCTTTTGTTTGGCTCTCCTTCCAAGTATACCTCCATTCCCATTTACAAACATTGGAGCAAGGAGGGAATGCATTATTTTGAAACTTACACAGGTGATAATCCGAACGCAGGAGAGATCATAACATTAGAAGAATCTTCAAATTATAATGTGGTTTCGAAACGCTATCTTCTTGGAACGGACAGATACGGCAGGGATATGCTTTCGCAATTGATTGTCGGAACGAGGGTGTCTCTTTCAGTCGGTTTTATATCTGTTATAATCGCGATATTTATAGGAGTAACGCTTGGAGCGATTGCAGGATATTACGGAGGGAGAGTTGATAACGTGATAATGTGGCTTATAAACGTTGTGTGGTCTGTGCCAACCGTTTTGTTGGTTGTTGCAATCACATTTGCATTAGGCAAAGGCTTTTGGCAGGTTTTTGTAGCTGTCGGATTGACTATGTGGGTTGATATTGCGAGAGTTGTTCGCGGACAGGTGAGAAGCCTTAAGGAAAAGGAGTTTGTTGAAGCCGCCAAAGCACTTGGCGAAAGTAATT
>DEPP01000100.1:8473-9848 GCA_002358835.1 Bacteroidales bacterium UBA3389 | reverse complement strand
CCTGTGTTTGCATCCCATATCTTAACGGTTTTATCATCTGAACCGCTGATAATTTTTTTGCCGTCTGGACTATATGCTACGGACCTTACCCAATCTGAATGTCCCATCAAGGTTTGAAGGAATTTAAACTTTGTGTAATCAATTTCTGTTCCGCCTCCTCCAACTTCTGTTCCACTATTACCTCCTCCGTTCTGTGTATCGGTTCCGTCTTGTGGCTCTTCGCAACCTATAAACAAAGCAGTAAATACTGCAATCATTGTTAAAAATCTTAATCTCTTCATTTTCATATTCTTTTTTTTAAGTTAATAAACTGAACGCAAAGATATAAAACTTTCATAAACCGACAAAATTTTCTCTCGCAAAGGTTGCAAAATCGCAAAGGCTGATTGAGTAAGGTTTAAGGTTTAAGGATGAAAGTTTAAGGTCAAAAGGCAAACGTCAAACTTCCTTAAACCTTAACCATTCTTCCTTAAACCATTCTCAGACTTCTTTTACAAAATGTTCCACTTACTGATAATGGTACTATCACGCCGTGATAATGGTATTATCTCTTTGTGATAATGGTGTTATCACGTTGTGATAATCGGATTATCAAGTCGTGGAAAATTTTTGATACTGATTCGGAGGATTCGTTTCTTTGCTTTGGGCAAACTGATTCTTCGTTTCAGAAAATTCTTTTCAAGAAACAATTTGCTGAAACAAAGAAAGAATTTACTGAAATCAAGTTTTGTTGAAATGCTGTTTTGCAGTGGGTTAGCGATTCGAAAAGTTGAGGTTGTCGATAAGCTTTTCGAACTTTATTCTCTCGATGGGACTTGTCTTTTTTGCTTTGTTGAAGTCGGATTTCTCAAGAGTACGAGCCTCTATCTTTTGCAAAAGGTTTTTCATTCCTTCGGTCGGCAAAAATTCTTCGTTGTTGCACTGCTCTGCTTTATTGTTCCAAATGCAGGCATTCAGGCATATATCGCAACCATAAACGTATCCGCCAAGATTGATGTTTGAAGGGATAGAATCCTTGTTTTCAATTGTTTGGTAGGAAACGCATTTGCGGCAATCGATTACCCCATCGGCAACAATCGCATCATTGGGACAACTCTCCACACACTTGTTGCAGTTGCCACAAGCATTGCTCTGTTTCTCGGAATAATCGCTTGTGTAGTTGCAAACTAATTCTGCTATAAATACTTTGTTACCAAAGCGTTTGCTTACAAGACATGAGTTTTTTCCAATCCAGCCCAATCCTGCTTCAACTGCCCATTGACGCTCCAATATCGGTGCTGTATCAACAAAAACCCTTGCTTCAAAATCGGGATATTGTGTACGGATAGTTTCCAATAAAGTATAAAGTTTGGTTTTCAAGACTTTATGATAGTCT
>DEPP01000100.1:0-8422 GCA_002358835.1 Bacteroidales bacterium UBA3389 | reverse complement strand
ACCTGCCATTATTGGTACAGGTGTCCGAATTGTTGTACGAAATCAAAAAAGAAAAAACTGTCTTTGCCCCCTCGACCAATTTTCTTACGTCAATCCTTTTCTCGTAATTTTCAGCCATATACGCCATGTCGGCATTGTAATTCTTGCTAAGCCACTCCTTCAAACGGGAATGCTCACATAAATCAGCCTTTGCCGCACCACAGTCTTGAAAACCAAGTTTTAACGCTTCGCTTTTTACAAAATCAAGAGGGATATGCTTATCCATTAAAACGGCTTTTTGTAAAACTCGTATGAAATATTGTCGAGAAGTTGTTTTTTCTTCATTCCTTCGATGAATTTCTCGACATCGATTTTGTATTTCCTGCTTTTAAGACTTAAAACCACTTCGCTATTAAGCATATCTGTGATTCTGATGGATAGAGTTGCTTTGCCTTTCGAGTGTTTGCAAATGTCGGTGAAATCTTTCAAAAAATTCTCATTCAGATTTGCTATGTCGATATTTATCGATAGGCCATCGATATATTTCGGAGTGATGTCTTCTAAAAGTTCTATCTTGTTTATAGCTACCTCTAACCGATCTGTATCTTTCCAAGCTTTCTTTACAACAGCTTTAATCATAAGGTAGAGGTTGTCTTTGCAAAAATCTGCATATTCCACATAGCTTTTGCCTCTGAGGAAAAACTCATATGATCCGCTTTCGTCTTCAATTGAGAATCGTGCATAGTTGTTTCCGTTTTTGTTTACTCCGATTTTTGCGTTTGAAACAACTCCTGCAAGGCAGATCTCTTTGTCTTCGTATTGTTGTAGCTCGGTCAGGGTGTTGATTTCTGTATTTACAAAATTGTCGATTGCCATTCGATACATATCCAACGGGTGTCCTGAAAACCAGAATCCAAGCATTTCTTTTTCGAATTTCAGTTTTTCCATTTGCGACCAAGGTTCGCAATCGGGTATGCTTGGATCTTCCAAAATGCTTGTACCATCGTTTGAATCGAAAAGCGAAATCTGCGATGCCATTTGGTTTTCCTTATATTTGGCTCCGTATTTGATAAGTTGGTCAAGAAATTCCGATTCATCCTTTCCTTTTGTGATATGGAAATATTGAGCTCTGTGAGTGTCGGAAAAACAATCGAACGCTCCCGATTTAATCAAGGACTCGATACATTTACGGTTGATTGTTCTCGGATTTATTCTTCGGATAAAATCAAAAGGACTTATGTATGGTCCATTGGCGTCTCGTTCCCTTATAATCTCTTCTGCCGCTGCTGCTCCAACGTTTTTGATTCCTGCCAATCCGAAAAGAATCTCCTTGTTCTTATTTACCATGAAATTCATGTCGGATTCGTTTACGTTAGGTCCCAATACGTTTATTCCTAACTTCTTGCACTCTTCCGTATATATGGTTATCTTCTTTTGATCCGAAAGGTTGTGAGTCAAAACCGAAGACATATACTCCGCAGGATAGTGAGCCTTCAGATAAGCCGTTTGAAAAGCAACGTAAGCATAGCATGTGGAGTGAGATTTGTTGAAAGCGTATTCGGCAAACTTTTTCCAGTCCTCCCAAATCTTTTCTACCTTGGTCTGATCGTAGTTATTGGCGGCACAACCACTGATAAACTTCTCGCGAAGTTCCTCCATGACTTTGATTTGCTTCTTTCCCATCGCCTTTCTCAGCTTGTCGGCTTCTCCGGGTGTGAATCCGGCCAAGGCTTGTGAAAGTTGCATGACCTGCTCTTGGTAAACAGTGATTCCATACGTTTCGGAAAGATATTTTTCCATTATAGGAAATTCATATACTATCTCTTCGCGACCGTGTTTTCTGTCAATAAAGTTCGGAATGTATTGCATAGGCCCCGGACGATAAAGAGCATTCATGGCAATCAAGTCTTCAAATTTGTCGGGTTTCAGATTTTGAAGATGTTGTTTCATTCCGTCGGACTCGAATTGAAAAGTCCCCATCGTCAATCCTTTTTGGAACAGTTCCAAAGTAAGTTTGTCATCTAACGGAATGTTCTCCGGTTCGACTTCAATCTTTGTACTCTTTCTGATATTCTCGCAAGCATCTTTGATAATCGATAAATTACTCAATCCCAAAAAGTCCATTTTTATCATGCCAACGCTTTCTATCAGTTTGCCTTCAAATTGCGTTGCCATCATATCCGAATCCTTGCTGTCTGCAACGGGAACATAGTTCGATATATCATCAGGTCCGATTATCACTCCGCAGGCATGGATTCCCGTATTTCGAATAGAGCCCTCGAGTTTCTTCGCCATATTCAACACCTTCTTGATTAAAATCGAACCATTCTCTAATTCGGTTTTCAGTTCTTCCGATTCTTGAAAAGCCTTCTCAAGAGTTGTACCTGGCTTTGCAGGAACCAATCCCGCCAAACGGTTGCTTTCATCTATTGGAAGCTCCAAAACGCGAGCTACATCTTTGATAGCCATTTTTGCAGCCATCGATCCAAAGGTTGTTATTTGTGCTACGTGATCCGCTCCATACTTTTCTCTGACGTAAGCCAAGGTTTTTGCTCGTCCTTCATCATCAAAGTCAACGTCTATATCAGGAAGGGAAATTCGATCGGGGTTTAGAAATCTCTCAAATAGCAATCCGTATTTCAAAGGCTCGATTGCGGTGATTCCCAAACAATAAGCCACAACACTACCTGCAGCAGAGCCTCTGCCCGGACCAACAATCACACCGAGATTTTCTCTTGAGTGATTTATAAAATCTTGAACGATGAGAAAATAACCGGGAAAGCCCATCCACTCTATTGTTTTCAATTCGCTCTCGATTCGTTCCAAGACTTTGTCCTCAAAAGGTGTCGGATATTTTTGCTTAGCCCCTTCGAAGGTTAGGTAACGCAGATAGTCGGCATCGAACTTCGTTCTTACGATTTTTTCATATCCGCCTTTGGATTTTAGAGCCTTATCTATGATTTCTCGTTTCCTTTCTTCTTGTTTGTCTTCCTCTTTTGTCTTCGGATTGTTTATTATTTCGGAATAAAGTTGCTCTTCAATCTGTTCAAGAGGATATTTTTCCAAGTATTGTTCGAAACTGCCGAAACTTGCAGGGATGTCAAATACAGGCAGAATCGGATCGCGTTCCATCTTGTAAACCTCAATCTTATCGCTAATTTCGATGGTGTTGCTTATTGCATCGGGATGGTCTTTGAAGATTTCAGCCATTTCTTCGGGCGATTTCAACCATTCTTCTCCCGTATATGCCATCTGATTGACGCGGACTCCTTTCTCATCAACCTTGTCATATTCGCTTAACTTTCGACCTGTGTTCAAGCAAATGAGAATTTTGTGTGCTTCAAAGTCATCTTTATTGACGAAATGCACGTCATTGCTCGCTATTATTTTGATATCGAACTTTCGTGCAATCCTTACCAATTCAGGAAGTACATTCAGCTGGTCTTCAGAGCCGTGATTTTGTAATTCTATATAGTAATCTTCACCGAAAACACCTTTATATCTTTGTGCAATATCTTCTGCTTCTTCGGTTCTGCCTGCCGAAATTGCTTTTGGCAAGACTCCTCCCAAGCATGCAGAGCAACAAATTAACCCCTCTGCATATTGGAATAACAATTCTTCATCTATTCGCGATGTTCTGTACTTTGCTTCTTTTGCAAATGAGAGAGAGTTCAGTTTGATAAGGTTTTTATATCCTTTTTCATTCTTAGCAAGCAGTATCAAGTGATGTCCGCTGAAGTGAATACCGTCTTTTATAAATCTGCTTTGAGGTGAAACATACATCTCGCAACCTAAGATGGGTTTGATTTCGTTTTTAAGACAAGTATTGTAGAATTGCAACACCCCAAACATATTTCCGTGGTCGGTGATTGCTATCGACTTCATCCCCAATTCCTTTGTCTTTGCTATCAATTTGCCGATGTCTGCCGCACCGTCAAGAATAGAATATTGGGTGTGAACATGCAGGTGAGTAAATTCAATTTTTTCTCTTTCGTTCTCTTTTTCAATAGATTCTGTTTCCATAAATGTTGCTTTTTTGTGAAATAATAAAATATCGTTTTTGTATATAACCCGAATAAAATAAAGGATTGCAAAGATAGTAAAAAGATATGTGTTTTGCTGTCAGAAAGAAAAATTTTTGGTATTTGCTTAAGATGCAATTATTTGAAGAGTCTGCAAAAAATAATACCTTTGCAAATCGGTAAATCAAAATTTGAGAGATATGAAGAAAGTGTTTTTTGCAATTATGTCTTTGCTGCCTTTTGTTTGTTTGGCACAATTCGACAAATATTTCGAAGATGCGAGTTTGAGAATCGACTATTCGCATTCTGGAAGAGTGGGAGTGGAGTATTTTACAATAGAACGATTCTTGCATGTTCCGCAATGGGCGGGTAGTAAGTTGAATCTGGTTGACACACTCGGACTTGGAGTTCACAAAGTCGAGATGAGAGAGAAATCAAGCGATAAGTTGCTGTTTTCAAAGGGTTATTGCTCACTTATGGAAGAGTGGTTGACAATGCCGGAGGCCAAAAACTCATGCGGAAACTTTCAAGAGGTTATGTTGATGCCCTTTCCAAAGGTCGATGTCGAAATAGTATTCTATACAAGAGATGAAAAAAACGAATACAAAGAGATAAGCAGATTCGATTTCGATAAGAGCCTTTTGGAATATGTTCAAAAAGAAGAACTTATCTCTGCCGTATCGCTACACCATGCAGGAGAAAGCAACCGATGTCTTGATGTGGTTATTGTTCCTGCAGGATATTCTTTGCAAGATAAAGACAAGATGTATGCAGATTTGAAAACCTGTTCGGAGCATTTGTTTTCAAAACCACCTTTCTCCGATGCAAAAGACAAAATCAATGTTTGGACGGTAGAAAGGTTTGATTCTCAAAGCGGTATTCCGGGTTTGAAAACTTCAAAGGCTGATTTCAACGATTTAGGTATGCATTACAACACATTCGGCTCGGAAAGATATTTGATGACCGAACAATTGTGGAATCTTCACGACGAGATATTGGGCGTAGCTTATGATCAGATTGTGATTCTCTGCAATTCAGATGTTTATGGTGGCGGAGGAATTTACAATTTCTATGCTTCGACCTATGTGAACAAAGAAAATGGTTTTGTTTTGGTGCATGAATTCGGACATTCCTTTGCAGGATTGGCAGACGAATACTCATCGAATGACAGCGATGCAGGAATGGTTTCATCGGAAATTGAACCTTGGGAGCGAAATATAACATCGATGAAAGATTTTTCGGGCAAATGGGGTGATATGATAGAGAAAGATATCCCTATTCCTACGCCTAAAACTGTTGAATATGAGAATAAAGTCGGTGTTTTCGAGGGTGCGGCATATCAAACCAAAGGAATGTATAGACCGTATCAGGATTGTTTGATGAGAAGCGATAAACCGTTTTGTCCGGTTTGCACAAGAGAAATCCAAAGAATGATTGAATATCACTGCAAATAAGGATTGTAACCCCATTGTTTGAATACAAAAAAATAACTCTTGATTTGGATAAAATAGAATCAAGAGTTATTTTTCTAAAACAAAGAATTGATTTTCTGTTTCTTTGTTTCGTTAATCCATCTCTTTGTGTCTGAAAATTAACACTTAATCTTCTTCGACTATGTCAAAATTATCAACCGCCTCATTGTCGATTGAAAGGTTCTTTTCTTCATCAATATAGTAATACTTTTGCGGATTGCCTTGAGTTTTTATCCAAACATATCTGTTTATCAGAAAATTAAAGAAATATCTTCCACAAAGGTTCGCAGCCGAATAAGATAGGAGATAGGCATCGTTGGGATTTATTTTCACTAAATCATAATCAGCATAATATTTTCCTCTTTCTCTCTCGACATATCCAAACATCTCATCGGTTGTTTCTTCGCTTGCAAAGAAGATTTGTTTGCTTTCCGAATCCGAATCATTGTATCTAAGCCATGTATTCCACCTTACTCCGTTCAAAAGCTTGGTGAAAAGAATAGGGTTTTGAGAACCTTGACTTCGAAGCGTGTCGTATGTTACAAATTCTTCCAATTCCAATTGTGCAACATTGATTGTATGCTCATTAGACTTTAGTTCTGTTGGGAAATTCTCCGAATTGCATTCTCTGACTCTGAATCCGTATGATTGCAATTCGGAAATAAATGCTCTCTTGAAAGTAGATAACAGAATACTATCGCTAACGTAATCGAGCACAAGGCAATATTTGCTTTTCAAATCTGCTTTTGTTTCCTCATCAAGAGTTTCGAATCCAGGCATTGAGCCAATTGTCGAATTGGTATGATATATCGATTGGGTGAAGCTTACATAGACAAGCTCAGATGTTGAGGTATCTTGTTGGTTTACAATAAATTCAACCGCATGACTTTGTGCTATTGAGCTAAATCCGCAAAAAAGTGCTATAAAGCTGCAAAGTGCTGAAAACAAATCTTTTCTCATATCTTCTTATTTTTAGAACAACGAACCCTGTATGGTTTCTTTGTCGTTAAACTCACTTTTGAAATCATCATCTTCTTCGAAAAGAACTTCGTTTTCGTTTTCTTCCTCGTAAGGAGCAGGCTCTAACCATTTTATTTCCGAATCTTTGTTTTTCGAAACTCTTTTTCCTTTCGCCTTACACTTGAATATGTCGCACAATTCGCTGACTTCATATTCTTTTCCCTCAAATTCCATGCGTGGAAGCCAGTCTGTGGAAACTTCTTTAAGGATTGCCCCTTCTTGTTCTTCGAAGATGTTTATCTTTTTGTTGCTTGTTTCAACGAGAAAACGTTTTAGATAAATGCTTTGGCTTTCTTTTTCGATATAGAATACAGAAACCGGCTTTTCGGGATTGAATTTCTCAATCTTAATCAAGTCGTCGTCGAAGTGATTGCTTAAATCGTAGTTGGTAATACGGTAATGTCCCGATGCGTAAAGAGTAAGTATTTTGTCCCCGGAAGCAAATTCTCCGAGCAAAATGCCCCTTTGATCGGTGTTAAGCCTTTTTACGGATGAATCAAACCAAACTTTGATCGCGCTCAATGTAGAAACGCCTTCTGTCTTTCTGCTGATTGAGGTAACGACTCTTGTGGTCAGTGTATTACCTTTGGCATTTCGAGATTTGATTGCAAGTTGTGCAAAATCGTACTCCATTCTGTTGGTTTTCATCCTTGGAGCCGACTTGAGCGATACGTTAATCACTTCAGCCTCTCCGTTAGGATTCACACTCAAATAAACAATCTTCGACCCCTTTGTTCCTTGTGTTATGTCGTATTCCTTGGAGCGAATGATACTTGTTATATTGAATCTCTTGACATAAAATTTGCCGAACGCCCCATCTTGATAAACAACATTGAATGTTGTTCGGGTATCATTCTTTTTGAAGACTCCGACATAGAGAATCTTCTTTCCTACATATTCTTTTTCTTGTATTTTTCTTATTGAGAAGATTCCGTCTTTTCTTATAACGATAACATCGTCCATTGTCGAACAATCGCAAACGTATTCTTCGCCTTTCAACTTGTAACCAACAAATCCTTCCGCATAATTGCAGTAAAGCTTTTCGTTGGCTATTGCAACAGACGTGCTTTCTATTACATCGAAGTTTCTGATTTCGGTTTTGCGTTGTCTGTCTTTTCCATATTTTTTCTTTATTCTTTCAAAGTATGCTATGGCGTAGTCGATGAGATTATCCAAATCTTTTTGTGTGGAAGCTATATCGTCTTGTATGGCTATGAGTGTGTCATCTGCTTTGTCGCTATTGTATTTCGAGATTCTATCGATAGGAATCTTTCTTAGGCGATGCACATCCTCCAATGTGATTTCGCGAATCAGATTCTTAACAAAAGGTTGTAATCCTTTCATTATTGCATCGTCAATGGCTTGATCGGTCGTACATTTTTCCATCTTTTTGTAAACGCCTTCTTGAATGAAGATTTTCTCCAATGAAATCCAATTCCATTTTTCGTTTAGCTCATTCAAGGCTATCTCAAGCTCTCTTCTCAGAAGTTGAACTGTGTTTTCGGTAGATATTTTCAAGATTTCGCTTACAGGAGCAAAGCGAGGTTTTTCGTTTTCGATGACACATGAGTTTGGAGATAGGCTAAGCTCACAGTCGGTGAAAGCATAGAGAGCATCGATTGTTTGATCGATCGATGTATCGTTTGGAATCGATATGTTGATTTCAACTTCTGCCGCTGTGTTATTGTCAATCTTTTTGATTTTAAGCTGTCCCTTGTCGCAGGCTTTTATTATCGATTCTATCAAACTGTCAGCCGTTGTGCCGAATGGAATTTCTGTTATGGAGATTGTACGTTGGTCGATTTGCTTTATTCGAGCTCTCACTCTCAATCTTCCACCTCTCAGTCCGTCGTTGTATTTCGAGACTTCCATCAGCCCACCTGTCGGAAAATCAGGATAGATTGAGAATTCCTCTCCTCGTAATATTGC
>DEPP01000076.1:1679-2621 GCA_002358835.1 Bacteroidales bacterium UBA3389 | reverse complement strand
CGGCACTTTCTTGAAAAGAACTTCAACGAAAAGAACATATCTTTAAATCCGCAAATTGAGGTAGCAGTACACGATCTGCTGATTCGTTTTGCTTCTATTCATCTTGGTATTTCGTGCGTTATTGAACAATTTGCAAACGAGGAGTTGGAAAAAGGTATCATCAAAAGAATACCGCTTGACCCACCGCTACCAAAACGAAGCATCGGTTGTGCTTACCTAAAAAACGCACCGCTTTCTTATGCTGCAAAAGCATTTTTAGATTTGATCAAACAACAAGGATAAATATAGTTTTCGTAACCCTTGTATTATCTTTGAAAAAGCAGTATAAGATTGACTGATTACACAAACGAAAGATACTTTTTGGTATATTCCGTGTATTTTTCTCTGTAGAACTCTTTGTCGCTTCTGAGCAATTTCAAGGACTCGTGCAGATTCATGTTCTGCTCTTTGGTATCCATCACACAACCTGCAATGTTGGAGCAATGGTCAGAAACTCTTTCCATATTGGTAATGAGATCGCTCCATACAAAGCCTGCTTCAATACCGCACTCGCCCACACGCAAGCGGTCGATATGACGGGTGCGGAGAAGCTCTTTCATTCTGTCAATGATCTGCTCAAGGGGTTCTACAAGATTAGCTTGTTCAGCGTTACTCTCTATAAATGCACCATAGGAAAGTAAAACACACCCTACGGAAATTCTGTTCCGTAGGGTGTATTTCGTGGATAGATTATTATTTTGCTTTCCAATCAACAATTCGCTTTAAAGAGTAAATCCTAAAATAAGTAGGCCGCCTTAAATTTAGTGGTGATGATGGTGATGTCCGTGTGTTGAGTTTGCATTAAATTCGAAATGACACGTTTTTTCATGACAGTGTTCTGAACTTGTTTCAATTTCGATTGTCACATGCTCAATTCCGTGTTCACAAAGTTCTTCACGGATT
>DEPP01000076.1:1112-1579 GCA_002358835.1 Bacteroidales bacterium UBA3389 | reverse complement strand
TTGTGCATATCCAAGCTCCAAACGTGGATGTGATGAACATCAATAATTCCATCTATTTCCGCTATATGTTCTTTAATCTCTGCTACATCTATATCGTGCGGTGTTTTCTCAAGAAACAAATCGGCAACCTCTTTGAGATTTTTGATTGCATTGATAAAAATAAAGAGAGATACGCCGATAGACATAATGGGATCAATAAGAGGAAAATTGGTAAACCGCATTACAACAGCGCCAACTAATACAACAACCCAACCGAGCACATCCTCGAGCATATGTAGGTTGACGGCCTTTTGATTAAGAGAATCGCCCTCCCGAGTGAAGAACGCTGCACAGAAGTTTACGATAACACCTACAACAGCAAATACTATCATTCCGTTATAATTGATTTCGGTAGGGGTGATAATTCTGTTGATTGCATTATATATCATAACTACTGACCCGATTAAAAGAATTAAAGTTGTTATAAA
>DEPP01000076.1:0-967 GCA_002358835.1 Bacteroidales bacterium UBA3389 | reverse complement strand
CCGCATCGCCAATATCGTGAACGGCATCAGAGGTTATCGCTACACTACCGGTAAAAATACCACCAATAAATTCAAATATTGAAAATGACAAATTAAGTATAAACGCTATTAAAATATTTCGTTCTGTTTTCATAATTTCCTCCCATTGACTAACATATTCATTTCTGATACAATAAGTTTGTTACTGAACATATTGTTCAATAATATTGTATCAAAATTGATTTTGATTACAACATACGATATTACTCGGTTATTCATTACTGAACAAATTTTAAAAAATGTACGGAGAAAAATATGGATAGACGTCAAAGAAAAACTCGCACGGCAATTTTTAACGCCTTTACTGAACTACTATCAAATAAAGATTTTAATCAAATAACCATAGGAGAAATTATTGAAAAAGCAGACGTGGGTAGAGCCACATTCTACTCCCACTTTGAAACCAAAGATTTTCTGCTCAAAGAATTTTGTGAGGAATTGTTTTGCCATATATTCGATGCCGAAAACGATACAAATAACGAACACAAGCATATTTTTGAATGTGCTGGTTCTGAATCGCCTTTTTTGCATTTGTTTCAACATTTGCAAAAAAATGATAATAACATATTAGCGTTGTTATCCTCACAAAACAACGAATTATTTTTAAGATATTTTCGCTCTAACCTTGAAGTTCTTGTAGATGAACATCTCAATTTATTTGAATCACAAAGGGATCAAAATATCCCATTGCCTTTTTGGAAAAATTATGTCGTATCAACCTTTGTGGAAACAATACGTTGGTGGATAAATAATGGTATGCAAGAAACCCCTGAAACGTTAACTGATTATTTTTTAAAAGTAGTGTGAACTAAAATGGTGGCAGAGAGAATTAAATCTCTCTGCCACCTTGTTCGTTATGCGTAAATAAGTTCTGCGTTTACAATTTCTGTTGCTGTTTGTCGGATGTTATTCATCAACCCAACCCATT
>DEPP01000068.1:2321-4093 GCA_002358835.1 Bacteroidales bacterium UBA3389 | reverse complement strand
GGCGGTAATGTAGGAACCCAATCATCGGCACTAGTTGTTCAAGGTTTGGCCAACAGCTCGTTAGATGCCAATAACACATGGAAACAAATTTTAAAGGAATCGGTTGTAGCATTAATTAATGCAACCATTATCTCCATGTTGGTATACATCTATAACTTCGCCAGATTTGGAGCTACCGCAACAGTATCTTACTCGGTATCACTCAGTTTGTTTGCTGTAGTCATGTTTGCCTCTATTTTCGGCACCTTAGTACCTATGACTTTAGAAAAACTTAAAATAGACCCGGCCATTGCAACCGGTCCGTTTATTTCTATTACGAACGACATCATAGGTATGCTACTTTACATGGGAATTACCGTATTACTTTCGTAATATCAACAAGAATTGCAAAACAAAAAAAAGAGAAGAAAAATATGAAATTCTAAAATTATTTCTTTAATTTGTGATTTGTATATTATTCTCAAATAATACTTGACCCTTAAAACCTTTACGATGGACTCAAACGAAAACAAATGTCCTTTAATGGAAACACCAGCACAGGAAGTTGCTGACTCTATTGTAGCAACCAATATTAGTGCTGCCCCTTTACAATCAAAAGAAGAGGTTATCGCTCGCTTGGAAGAAATTAACCAACAAGAAACCACAGGTGACAAATCGGAACTTGACCTAATCAAGCAAACCTTCTACCGACTACGCAACGCAGAAGTTGAGTTGGCAAAGAAAGAGTTTGAAGGTAATGGCGGTAATCCGGAAAACTTTGTCGCTCCCAAGGATGACTTTGAAATAAAATTCAAAGAATTAATGAGCACCATCAAGGAAAGAAGGAACGCACAAAAGAACGAAGAGGAACAAGAAAGACAAAATAATCTAGCAAAGAAATTGGCCATCATTGACCGCATGAAAGAATTGGCAGACTCACAAGATGATACCAATCATGCATACAATGAATTCAAGAGCCTTCAGGGAAGCTGGAAGGAAATCAAAAACATTCCTGCAAACATGGTCAATGAATTATGGAAAAGCTACCAACTTTACACAGAGAAATTCTATGATCGCATAAAATTAAACAACGAATTCCGCGAGTACGATTTCAAGAAAAACCTGGAAACCAAGTTACACCTTTGCGAAGCTGCTGAAAAATTAACAGCAGAAGAAGATGTCATATCAGCCTTCCACCAATTGCAAAAGCTACATCACGAGTTCCGCGAAACCGGTCCTGTAGCAAAAGAACAACGAGAAGAAATCTGGGCACGCTTCAAAGCAGCCTCAACAATAGTCAACCGCCGTCATCAACAGCATTTTGAAGAAATCAAAGAAAGAGAACAACGCAATTTGGACGAAAAGACCGTTATCTGCGAAATCGTAGAATCAATGGAATACGACCAAATGACTACTTTCCAAGATTGGCACGACAAGACCGAAGAAATCCTTGCCTTACAAGCAAAATGGAAAACTATCGGTTTTGCTCCACAAAAAATGAACACCAAAATCTTTGAACGATTCCGTGCAGCCTGCGATGATTTTTTCAGGAAAAAGACTGAGCACTTCAAGACATTGAAGAGCAACATGAACGAAAACCTGGAAAAGAAAAAACAAATGTGCGAACGCGCAGAAGTTTTAAAAGATAGCACCGATTGGAAAACAACAGCAGAGGAACTCAATCAGTTACAAAAAGAATGGAAAAAAATCGGGCCTATCTCTAAAAAACACTCAGAGGCCATTTGGAAAAGATTTGTGTCAGCATGCGATTACTTTTTCGAACAAAAGAACAA
>DEPP01000068.1:0-2184 GCA_002358835.1 Bacteroidales bacterium UBA3389 | reverse complement strand
AAGTCAAGCTTGATTATTCGTCAATTAATGAAAGAATGGAATGGAATCGGCCATGTTCCTTTTAAAGAAAAAGATAAGATTTATAAGCAATACCGTCAGATAGTTGATGAATTATACGGTAAGTTGAATCAGTCTGCATCAAAAAAGAAATTAAACAATTTCAAATCAAGCTTGAACAAGGAAGCGAATCTTTATAAGGAGCGCGAAAAGCTTGTACGAGTTTTTGAAAATTTAAAGAACGAAATAAAGACTTACGAAAACAATCTTGGCTTCTTAAGCAGTTCTTCTAAAAAAGGGAATTCATTAGTTACTGAGATTAATCGTAAAGTTGAAAAGCTAAAAGATGAGCTAACCCTCATTACTAAAAAAATCGAAGTAATAGACGAATCAATTCAAAATCAATAAAACAAAATAAAAATGAGCTAACTATTAGCTCATTTTTTTGTACCAATAATTCGAATAACAAAAGGCTTGCAAGTTATACTTACAAGCCTTTCTATCTTTAACCCATTTCGTTGGACTACCAGGACTCGAACCTGGAAAAACAGGACCAGAATCTGTTGTGTTACCATTACACCATAGTCCAAACTTTAAACAAAACAACCCGTTTTGTTTTTAACGGTGCAAATATACGACTTTTTTAATTCCCCACAAAAAAAAAGGTTCTTTTTTTAGCAAATACGGATAAATCCGAGAACAATCTCCTAAAAAATCAAAAACAAACCATATTTCACTCCTATTTTTTCGTTCATAATTCTAAAAGCAAGTATCTTTGTATTTTGATTAATATAAAAGCGAATGCTTTATCCGATTATAATTTAATAACGAATGAATTTATTAGTAAAAAAGATAACAGAAGGTATTCAAGAAAAAAAAGGTAAAAATATCATCATTGCTGATTTAACAGATATAGAAGACACAATTTGCAATTACTTTGTCATATGTCAGGGAAATTCCCCATCACAAGTATCTGTTATAGCAGACTTCGTAAGAGAATACGTACGCGAAGAGACTGATAATAAACCCACTGCTATTGACGGTCTACGAAATGCCCAATGGGTTGCAATGGATTACAGCGATGTTTTAGTACACATTTTCTTACCTGAAATTAGAGAATTCTACAATTTGGAAAATCTTTGGGCAGATGCAAAACTAATTCATATTCCAGACTTAGATTAATTTTAGAAAAACAATGAGCAACAACGATAAACCCAAAATGAGTATGCCACGCTTTAACTTAAGCTGGTTGTACATTATGATAGCAATGGCTTTCGCTTTTTTATACTTTTCAAGCGACGAGCAAGCGAATCTGGACAGACAACTAACCTACACCGAGTTCAAGGAAATGGTAAACAAAGGCTATGCCAGCAAAATTAAGGCATACAACGACAATACTGTTGAAATGACGCTCAAACCCGAATATGTCAAGGAGGTTTTTAAGGAAAACCACAAGAAGGTAGGAAGAAGCCCTATTTTATTTGTAGAAGTAGGGTCTATCGAATCTTTGGACAAATTTTTGGAAAAAGCACAGGAAGAGGGGAAGTTTACAGGAGAAATCAGTTATGAAAAGAAATCTGATTTATTCGGCACTATATTTTGGAACATCGCTCCTATCCTATTTATTGTAGCCATTTGGATTTTCATAATGCGACGCATGAGCGGAGGTTCTAGTGGTGGCACTAATCCATTTACGGTAGGGAAAAGCAAAGCCCAAGTTTACGAAAAAGGAGACAATGCCAATCGAATAACGTTCAAAGATGTCGCAGGACAAGAGGGCGCTAAGCAAGAAGTACAAGAAATTGTAGACTTTTTAAAGCAACCAAGTAAATACACTGAACTTGGAGGTAAGATTCCCAAAGGCGCTCTATTGGTAGGCCCTCCTGGAACAGGTAAGACATTGCTTGCCAAGGCTGTAGCCGGAGAAGCAGATGTACCATTTTTCTCCATGTCGGGATCTGACTTTGTTGAAATGTTCGTGGGTGTTGGCGCATCACGTGTCAGAGACTTGTTCAGACAAGCCAAGGAAAAAGCACCTTGTATTATTTTCATTGACGAAATAGACGCAGTGGGGCGTGCACGTGGTAAGAATCCGAATATGGGAGGTAATGATGAAAGAGAAAGCACACTAAATCAGCTCCTTACAGAGATGGATGGATTCGGTTCCAACAGCGGTGTTATTATCTT
>DEPP01000085.1:1953-3251 GCA_002358835.1 Bacteroidales bacterium UBA3389 | reverse complement strand
GTTCCCGGAGGGCCTACCAGCAAGGCGCCCTTAGGAATCTTACCTCCCAAATCAGTATATTTTTGTGGTTGTTTCAAGAAATCAACAATTTCCTGAATTTCTTGCTTGGCGCTTTCTTGACCTGCTACATCTTTAAATGTTACGCGGTTGGTTGTGTCGCCCTTTTCATATACCTGCGCTTTACTTTTACCGACAGAGAAAGGATTGATACCGCCTGTAGCTCCGCCGCCCATTCGGCGCATGATAAATAACCAAATGGCTATGATGAAAAAGATTGGAGCGATGTTCCAGAAAAAGGCTCCGAACATATCGGACTTCTTTTCATAACTAACTTCTCCTGTGAAATGTCCTTCTTCCTGTGCCTTTTCCAAGAATTTGTCCAAAGAATCAATGGAGCCGACTTCTACATGCACGGAAGGGCTTCTGCCTACTTTTTTGTAGTCATCCTTGAATACATCTTTCACATGCTCGGGCTTAATGAACAAGTCGACCGTGTTGTCATTGTATGCAATGATTTTACTGGCATATCCTTTGGTAACCATGTCTTTGAACTCAGTGTAAGTCAGTTCTCGATTTACACCTGCATTGTCGTCGCTGGTAAAATAGAGATATGCAATGGTCATTGCTATGAACATATATAGCCAACTTAAATTAAAGCGTGGCATGTTCATCTTAGGCTTATTGTTGTTTGTCTCACTCATTTTGAGGTAAATTGAATAGTTAGTCGAGGTCTGGAATAGAGGTTAATTTGGCATCTGCCCAAAGATTTTCCAAATTATAGAATTCTCTCACCTCTGGTAAAAAGATGTGTACCAATACATCACTATAATCCATGGCTATCCACAGAGCGTTGCGATATCCGTCAATGGCTGTTGGCTTATTACCAGTTTCTTCACGCACATACTCACGTATGGAGTCGGCGATAACGGAAACTTGAGTCGGAGAGTTCCCTTGGCAGATTACTAAATAGTTACAAATGGTATCTTCGATGTCAGTTAAGTCAGCAATAACAATTTTCTGACCTTTTTTTTCTTGAATACCTTCGGTTATCTTTTTTACTAATAATTCTGTTTGATTCATTCTATATATTGTCAACTGAAATAAAATTTGTTCTTTTTAGCAAAAAACAAAGTACAAAGATACTTGGTTTTATTGGATGAATGAAAAAATGGATATGAAATATGTCCCATTTTTGTTTTTTTTAGTGCAGAATAAGAAAAATAGCATTTTTAATAAAAAAAAGAATGAAAAAGTTTGGTGTGTAATGAAAAAGCCGTATCTTTGCAGCGTCAAAAACG
>DEPP01000085.1:0-1837 GCA_002358835.1 Bacteroidales bacterium UBA3389 | reverse complement strand
GTAGTCCAACTGAAAAGCGATAGTTTTCTATCGCTTTTTTATTTTATATTAGGTTGGTAAAATTAAAAAGGTGAAACTAAGTTGTTTCACCTTTTTAATTTTTATTCCTTGATAGATTCGTCGATGATGGCAATCTTTTGTGTAATCAGTTCCAAGTCCGCTTTCAGCTTTTCAATCTTGCGGTTCATTTCTGAGACTAGGTTGTTTCCTTTCTTAGAAGAACTTGTCAAGAAACCTATGTTATTTTCATAAGTCTTGATTTCGTTTTTCATATTTTCGTAAGCGCGGACTAATTTTTCACGTTCGCGATACAAGTTTGTTTCCTTGTTGATAGTAGATTTGAAGTTGCTCAACTTTTTCTTGGATGCAGAGAGGTTCTGTTTCTTGAATAAGTTGTCTACTATCGAACGATATTGCTTATAGATTTTATCCTTTTCCTTGAATGGTACATGGCCGATGCTGTTCCATTCTTTCATCAAATCGCGAATGATATTGCCGTTCTTGTCGGAAGAATCTTCTTCGTTGATTTTATTGAGTTTTTCTATAATCGCTTTTTTCTTTTCCAAGTTTTCTTGCTCAGCACTGCGATGTACAGATTCTGCTTTGCTCTTTTGTTCAAAGAAATAGTCACATGCGCTAACAAATCGTTTCCAAATGGCCTCAGAATGCTTTTTGGAAATAGGGCCGACTTCTTTCCATTCTTTTTGAAGTTTGGTTAAAATATCGGCTGTTGTCTTCCAGTCTGTGCTGTCTTTCAATGACTCGGCTTTTTCGCACATCTGTTTCTTCTTTTCCAAATTGGCATTCATGTTGCCTTTCAGAGACTTGAAATGTTCAGTCTTACGTCTGAAGAAGTCATCGCATGCAGCGCGGAAGCGTTCGAAAATCTTGGTGTTCATTTTTTGCGGAGCAAAACCAATGGTCTTCCATTTGGTTTGCAAGGCCAAAATTTCTTCAGTCTTGTCATGCCAATCCTGGAAGGTGGTCATCTTATCGTATTCCATTGATTCTACGATTTCGCAAATGACGGTCTTTTCATCCAAGTTGCGCTGCTCTTTTTCTTTGATGTCTTCAAAATGCTGTTGGTGGCGACGGTTGACAATCGTAGAAGCAGCCTTGAAGCGATTCCAAATTTCTTCTCGCTGTTCCTTGACTACAGGTCCTGCCTCACGGAATTCTTGATGAAGTTTCTGTAATTGGTGGAAAGCTGAAATAACGTCTTCTTCTTCAGCTAACTTTTCGGCAGCTTCACACAAATGAACTTTGATTTCCAAGTTTTTCTTGAAATCGTATTCGCGGAATTCGTTGTTAAGCTTGATTAAGTCATAAAACTTCTCGCTCTGTAATTGATAACTTTTCCAGAGTTCGTTCGCTTTAGCAATAGGAATGTTTTTTATTTCATTCCATTCCGCTTGTAATTTCTTGAATTCGTTATAGGCCTTGTTGGCGTCTTCCGGTGAATCCGCCAATTCTTTCATGCGTTCAATGATAGCCAATTTCTTTTCCAAATTGTCTTGCTTCTCTTGCTCTTCTTCGGCTTTTGCAGCATTACGTTTTTCTTTGATGGAACCCATGATTTCCTTGAATTGTATTTCAAATTCATCTTTGGGGCTAGTGAATGTTTCGGGATTTCCCCCGTTTTCTTCAAATGCTTTACGGGCATTTTCTACTTCTATATTGCGTAATCGGTAGAATGCTTGCTTTAAAGCATCGAGTTCGTTTTTGTCTGCAAGTTCTTCCTGTTGGTTGATTTCTTGAAGACGTGCAATAACTTCTTCCTTTGATTGGATAGAAGTGGCAATAACTACTGTTGTTGCTGCTACTTCGGTTGCTTCTT
>DEPP01000123.1 GCA_002358835.1 Bacteroidales bacterium UBA3389 | reverse complement strand
ACAATAGTCCGCTTTATAGTGTGCCTGCGGTTGGTGAACATTATATTGAGTTTGAAGAACCGTTCTTGTGGGATGGAGTGAGTGATATAATGATTAAAACATGTTGGGGTACTGTTCAGAACATAGGAGGTGTAACCAAAGTAGAGTGTATTTCTGCTTCAGGAAATTATAGAACGGGACAATTTACTCAAACGGGAACATCTTTTGTTGAACCTTGTTCCGCTTCGTTGAATCCTGCAGAACCATTGGTAAATTACAAGGTTAATTTTAAGTTTGACTTTCTGAAAAATTGTATCTTGCCTGTTGATGCCGCTTTATCAGAATCTTTGGCAGCACCTGCGGACCAACATGTAAATGCAAATACGAATACAAACTTTAGTGTATATATAAGGAATGATGGTTCTGAACCATTGTCACAAGTAAAGGTTAATTACACTACTGATGATGGTAGTTCGGGAAATGCAATCTGGAATGGAACTGTTGCTCCTGATGATTCAATTATATTTAATGTTACATCTTCATTGAATTTGACGCCTGGATATAGGAAAATTACAGCATGGACTGAAATATTACCGCCAAGTGTCGATTGGAATAGAGATAATGATACTATAGTATATGAAGTAGTATCGTGCGATGGTGCTATGAATGGTAATTATGCCATAGGTAATGTAACAGGAGTTCCATCGACAAGAACGTTTGAAAGTTTCGGTCAAGTGTTTAAAATGTTGGAAGTTTGTGGTGTCGGTGCCCCTGTAACGATAAAGGTCGCTCAGCCTGCAGAAGGGGTGTTCAGTGATGTACTGAAGTTCCCTACAAACATACAAGGAGCAAGTACGACAAATATGGTAACCTTTACTTCTGCAACAGCAACTCCTATTAAGTTCTATGTTGGAGATACACTTTATGGGGTTACATCTGCATTTGATTTGTCTGGTTCTAAATTCTTGAGATTTGAGAATATTGCAGTCGCTCCGGCAATGTGTCATCTTGATGCAAACGGCTATGGTTTTATGGGAGAAAGAACTTCTGTTCAAATGTCGCAAGCAACGAGCAATATAGAGTTTAAGAATTGCGAGTTTCCAGCATCGTTTGAAGAACAAGTGCCTTATTTTAACGCCCCAACGTCGATTATCGATTTATCTGCAGCAAGCAACATAACAATTGATTCGTGTAGATTTAGTGCTGTTGCAAATAAAGTATTAAATATAAAAGGTATATCTCCAACATCAATGTCAAATGGAATAACTATCAAAAACAATGCCTTTGAATATGAATCAGTGTTGATTAACTCATTGCTGACAGTTTCGGATAATCTTATCTATGCAGAATATAACAATGGATTAACATTGACAAAGAACGTATTCAATTCAAGTCCGACCAGTTCTACTGTTGGAGGTGAAAAATATGCTGTAATGATTCAATCATCAAAGAACTTTAATATAAATAGGAATGAGTTCTCTTTGGAAAAAATTACAGCGATCAGTATTTCTCAAGCATTGGCAGGAAGTTCTAAGATAGCTAACAATAAGATAGGTATTAACAATACTAATTCAGGTGTTGGAAATATTCACATTTCAGCAATTAAGCTTCTTTCCGGTCAGAACGTTGACATAGTATACAATAATATATATGCGTTGGATGCTTCTGTTCCGGGTAAGCAGGCAACAGCTTTGAATTTGGGTAGCCAAGGGCAGAGTACTACAAATATAATTGTAAAGAACAATTTGGTAGTATCTGATGGAAGTGGTTATGCTGTTTGGACAAAACCATCGGGAGAAAATATCGCATCTTCTTTTGCCTTATCCAACAATATGTATTATAAAACTGATGCAACATCTGCAAATCCTTTGTTTAGAAATAATACAACTAATGTTACAGATGTAGCACAATGGCAGACATTATCGGGAGAAACAAATTCTCATTATACAATCAATCCTTTCTTTGCAGCATGGAATGACTTGAATTCTACAAATACATCTTTATGTAATATGGGTGTTCCAATTACAGGAATAACTGAAGACTTCTTTGGAAGACCTCGTTCAACAACTTCTCCATGTATCGGAGCATTAGAGTTTGAACCACCAACAAGTAACATATATGTTGTGTCGGCAACAATAAACAATGGAACATATAGCGAGGCACAAGATGGTACACCAATTTATACAAGTTGTGATTTTGGACAAGAAACTGTAACCGTTTCATTCAAGAATATAAGCTCTAATACCATACCTGCTAACACAGCAAGAATGTATTATAAAATAGATAACGGTACACCTGTAAACGGAGGATACATAAATCATGCAATAGCTCCGAATACAGATTATACATTTACATTTACACAAACTGCAAATTTCGCAACTACAACATCAACTACAACTAAAACATTAACAGTTTACTCTTCTCTTACAGCGGATACAGTAAACACGAACGATACAACTCGTCTGATAATCATATCAAACTATCAGCTACCTGCAATGGCAAATCAGACAGCCAATGTAAATTATGGTGAAGTTGCAAATCTTACTGTTACTTCAAATGATTCTATTTATTGGTATAAGAGTCTTGAAGATGAACAACCTTTTTTGAAATCTCATGCATTGACAACAACTCCATTATATTCAGATACGACATTCTATTTCTCAGCAAAGCAAGAAGTGCCTGTATTGAAAATAACCGAGTTACAGTTTGATAAGAATGTTTCTGTTGCAGAAGGAGTAACCACACCAATGCCTTCATGGATTACAACAGCAAATGCTTATGAGGTAAGTAACTTCGGAGATGGTGATTTGGATATGACAGGATACAAATTCATTTATTATTCTGGAACATCTGCAAACTTACCAACATCAGCAACAAAAACATATTCTTTCCCTGATAACTATGTGCTACAAGCTAATAGTTCAGTTGTTTTAGTTCCTGTATCTGCAGGTTCTGTTGAAGATGAGGAAGGAGTTCTTGGTATTGGTTCTGGTTCGGTTGCAACATCGAGAAAAGTTGGATTCGTTTTGAAAAATCCTGCGAATGAAGTTATTGATGCGGTTGCTGTAAATGGAGGTAGTTTTGTAGCCGCTCACAATGTTCCTGCAACAATGTGGTCCGGAGAATCTGCAAATCTTACTTTGACAAACACAGCAGGTATAGTACGAACTTCAGCCAATGCAACTACACAAGCTGGTTGGACAAAGGCAAGTGCAACTACTCCTATGACATTAGGAACATATAATAGTTCTTTGACAGTTCATCCGAATAATGGTTGTTTGGGAGATAAAGCAACTTATAACGTATCTATTCAAAACGTACCTACATATAACCCTGGTATAGTTGAAGTATCTGTTGTTGGAATGGAATCAGATAGTGCTTGTACCCTAGGTGATGAACAAATAAAAATAAAAATTACCAATATGGGATTGCAACCAATATCAAACATTCCGATAACTTACTATAGCAAGAAAAATAATACAATCTTCGAACAAAAAACAGATACATATACAGAAACTATTGTACCTTATGATACTGTAGAATATGTCCTTGCGGGTGGTACTTTGAATCTGGCTTCATCAACAGCGGATCAAGCGTTTGAAATATTTGCAGTTGCAAATCTGGATACAGATCTAGTACACAATAACGATACATCTTATATAGAAATAGTATCATTGAAAACACCTGCATCGCCTATAACTCAAGATGTGTCTATACCTTACGCAAGTTCAACAACTCTTACAGCCTCAAGTCCAAGTCAAATGATTTGGTATGACAGCCCTGAATCAGTGATAGAACTTTCAAGAAATTCTTACACTACTCCTATACTTTATGAAACAGATACTTTCTATGTAGCGGCATTATTAGAAACTTCTGCAAATGAAATAATAGGAACAGGAACAACAACTAACTCTAATGACGCAGCACCTACACCTTTTGCATATTCAAAGAAACAAGTAAAAGAACAATATTTGTGGAAGTCAGAAGAACTTTCTTCTTTGGGTGAGGGTATAATCAATTCATTAGGCTTTAAGGTTAAGAGTGAAAGTGCCGATGTAACCATGAATGATTATACAATCAAGATTGGAACAACTACGGCAACGGATTTGACAACTTGGATTACAGGTTTGGAACAAGTGTATAATGGAAGCATGACCATTACCAAGAATCCTGTTACAGCGGAAGTTTGGAAAGATATGACATTTGCCACTCCTTTCTACTATGATGGTGTTTCTAATTTGGTAGTTGAAATATGCTACAATACAACAACAACGACAGGAAAAGTTAAAACATATAATACAACAACCGATTTTACTTCTACAATAGTATATCATGATGCCAATACTAATGCTTGTCAATACAATGGAGCACCATCGGCAAGCTATGAAAAAAGACCGAATGTTAAGTTCGGAATAAATCAATATGGTTGTAGAAGTGAAAGAACTCCGCTTGTTGTTACAGTAGCTGCACCTCCTGCATGTGAAGTTGGTTTGACAGAGGTTGTAGCTCCTCAAGATGAAGAAGTGGTTATGTCCGGTATTTCTACGCCAATTCAGGTTGAAGTGAAGAATTTTGGAACAGATGTTTTGACTGCAGTAGATTTGCATTGGTCAATAAACGGAGTTGAGCAAACTGTATATAATTGGACAGGTAATTTGGTTCAAGATGCTACTGAAGTGGTTACCATAGGAAACTATACATTTACATCAGGTGAGGTAGAATTGATTGTATGGTTGGTAAAAGATTGCGATACTGAATCAAGCAATGATACGGTTCAAGCAAACTTCTCTTCTTGTATTGGAAACAGTAACGCTGTAACAACTATTACAATCGGTCAAGATGCAACAGATGACTACGCTACAATAAGTGCTTTGTTGAATAATTTAACTTCTTCAGGTGTTTGTGGTCCTATAATCGTTAATTTGAAACAAGGTACTTATAACGAACAATTGACATTACCAGGAATTGCAGGTTTGTCAGAAACCAACTTCATAAAATTTGTCGGATTGCCTGAAGACAATAGCCAGGTTGTGCTTACATACACTCCTGCTGCAGATGCAGAAGATAAATATGTTTTGAATCTTAATGGAGTTGAAAACATACATTTCGAAAACTTTACAATTCAAAGTTCAGATACAACTGCGAATACGGTTATCAATGTTGAAAGCTCATCAAATGTAAGTTTCAATGAAATGAATTTTGAATCTGCAAAAACGATGTCAGGATCTATGCTGACGGTTTCAAAATCTGCTGATGTCGAACTAACAGATAATACGTTCGTTGGTTCAGCAATACAATTTGCAGTTACAGATACAACAACTTCATTGACGATAGACAATAACCAATTCTTGGAATTTGGAATCTCTGGTATAAGTTTGAGAGAAGCCGAAGATGTATTCATAAGAAATAATTATCTTTCTACCGATACATCAAAATATCTTGCAGTAGCAATTGACCTATCTAACCTTCACGGAGATGTGGATGTATTGGCAAACTCAATATATTTGAAGAAAGGCTCAGCTGTCAGAAAAGGTATATCTTTGAAACAAACATCGGCAAGTCAAATTCTTCCTGTTATGATAGCAAACAATTCTGTTTCATTGATAGGACCGAGAGCAGCAAGTACGGCATTGGCTTATGTCGGTATAGAAATAGATACCATAGATTGGGTTAATGTTTACTACAACTCTGTATATGTAGAACCATCAAAGGGAAATAGTACAGCATCAAAATGTATGTCTGTAGGAAAAGAGGGTTCTAATATATTCCTTCAAAATAATAACTTTGACAACAGAGGAAAAGGATATGCACTTCACGTGCAAACACCGGGTACACAAGTAGTTCTTTCGAATAATAACAATTACTATACAAATGGAAGTAAGTTTGCTTATTGGGTAAGTGATAAGAATACTTTGCCATTGTTGCAAACAGCGAATTCTATGGATGCTCAATCTGTTTCTGTTGAAAATTCATATGTTAGCGATTCTGTATTAGGTTTGACTTTCCCATCGGATATTGTTAGAGTTGCAGAACCTATAGATGATATTGCAGTAGATATCAATGGATTCTTCAGACCTGTTTCACCAAAACCAACAATAGGTGCATACGAATATCAATTTGCAGGAACAGATACAGGTATTCCGCAAATCTTAAACCCTATAGAAGGTGATGAATATGTGGAAGGTGATCCGATGACTGTGGAAGTAGAATTGAAAAACTATGGTAACTATAGTATAAATACTGTTCAGATAGTTGCTGAATTGAGATCAACAAGATATGCAGATGAGGTTATTCAAACCATGACAGAAACATGGACTGGTTTATTGGCTTCATTGCAAACAACCAATTACACATTCACACAAACATTCACTCCACCGTTGAATGATCCTTATACAGAAGATTTGTATGTTGTTGCATACACAATAATGACCGATGATACGGTTCCTATGAATGATACAGCTTCAACATTCTTCTTATCAATACCTGCAAAAGACTTGAAGTTGGATGGAACAGTTCCTATAACCGAACGATGTGTATTGACAAACGTTCAAATCATGACTAAGATAAAGAATGTCGGTGAAAGAAATATCGAACCGGGTGATCAAGTTGCTTTGACATATTGGATAGAAGACAGACCTGATATTGTGGTAACAGAAAACTTAACATTCCCATACACGGATGCAGAAACAGGAACCACATTCCAGAATCTGCAACCGGGAGCATCATTGACATATGCATTTAATCAAAGAGCAAACTTGTATCCTTTGGGAGATACGGATGCAACTTGGAGATTATGGACATGTGTCAAGACAGTAGGGGATAATCAGCAACTAAACGATACAGCTTCCAGTGCAAAAGTTGTTAACTCTAAAGTTTCTCCACCTGCACCAACAGTAACAGATGACTATATTCCATACGGAACATGGGGACATCCGCAGGCAGAGCAAGAGAACAACTTGGTAATAAAATGGTATTCTGATAACTTTACAGATGTTCCGTTCTATGCACCATCATCTTATAATGCATCTAAATCATATACAACTTCACAATTGTTTGCAGATACAACGTTCTATGTAGGAGTGAATGCAACCGGAGCGTATCCTTGTGCAAGTGAAAGAACTCCTGTAACCGTTCATTTGGATCCAAGAGCTGATATTGATGCTTCTGCGGTTGCTGTAGTTGAACCACCTGCGGATGCTTGGGTATACATGACATTGGGAGATACGATTAAAGTAAAACTTACCAACTTCGGTACGCAACCGATTAGTAACATACCAGTTTCGTACTCAATTAAACCTACAACACCTACAACAGCTGAAGCAACAATTGTGAATGAAGTATGCCCTGCAACTATTCAGCCAAATCAACAATATGTTTATAGCTTTACGCAATTGGCAGATATGTCTAACCATACTAAAACCTACGCAATAAGAGCTTGGACAGATATGCCTGGAGATTATACAGCATTAAACGATACTACGAACGTACATAATGTTAAGCCGAAAAATGGAGAAACTCTATACGGTAATCCTGCGGTTTCTGATGGTGAAAGTTTGGATATTACAAGAGTTCAACTTGGAACATTGGATAATCCATCCACACCGTCAGGAAATACATATACCAACTATACCGCTGATACCAATGTTGTAATTCCAGTGTTGTATAAAGGCGTTCCTGACCAGATGGATATACATGTTGAAAATTCTACCGCAATGGACCCACTTTCTTCAGTCGGAGCTTGGGCATGTGTTTGGATAGATTGGAACAGAGATGGATTTTGCCAACATAGTGTAAGCTATTCTGAATGGGCTTTGAGTGATACCGCATATTCAGGAAGCATAGTTAGTTCAACTGTAAATGTTCCTGCAAATACAGTGAGTGGATTGACCAGAATGCGTGTTATTCTTAAGCAGGGAGGAAATGGAGGTGAAGTTGCTACTTCTGATCCATTCTTAGGAGTTCAGAGAGGTGAGATTGAGGATTATAAAGTCCTTATCAAAACAGCAGAACCTATCAATGCAGAGTTGAAGCGTTTTGTTAATCCGACCGAATTGTCTGCGGTTGAACAAACAGATGTTGCGGTTATGTTGCGTAATGCAGGTTTACAACCATTGACAAGTGCAACCATCACTTGTTTGTTCAATGGTCAGGAAATTATAAACTATTCATGGAATGGTAACCTTGCAAGTGGACAATCTCAAGTTGTAACAATAGGTAACATCGACCTTGAATTGGGAATGAACAACCTTAAAGCATTTGTCGATGTTACAGGAGATCAAACACATGATAACGATACGGTAACCATGGGTACATATATCTTCAAGACATTCGTTGTTCCTTACGAAACAGCCTTTGATGAAGCGGAAGGAAATGATCATTTCTATGCTTATAATGCAATAGCGTCAAATCCTACCAATTGTTGGGAAATGGGAGTGCCTGATGAAACTAACAGTGTAATTAAAACACCATATTCAGAGCCTAATTGCTGGAAGACAAAACTATCAGGAAAACATCCAAAGAACAATGAAAGTATTTTGTATTCACCAATATTTGACGTGAATATAGTAAAGCCTGATACATTGAGCTTTATGATGAGAATGGATGCGGCAATGGCAAATGCGAAGATGTATGTGGAGTATTTGAACTGGGAAGGAAAGTGGGTGCTTCTTGGCGAGCATGATGATGATAATGCCCAAAATTGGTACAACTCAGAAGAAAACTATTGGGAAGGTACAAGATCATGGACAAAAGTTGTTTACTCATTGAACCATTTGAACTATATGTTCGGAAACCAATTCCAATTGAGATTTGTCTTCCGTTCTGCCAATGGAATCCAGAAAGATGGTTTTGCAATAGATGATTTCTCAATTAAGAGAGCACAAAGAGAGCAAGATGCCGGTGTTGTATCTTTGGTGTTAGAGCCAACAGCATTGCCTAACTACGGTAGCAACTACTATCCTAAAGTCGGAATTCATAACTATGGTTCACAAGTTTTGGATAATGTAGAAGTATGTTATGTATCCGAAGGAATGTACATCCCAATTTGCGAACAATTGACAAATGCAGGCATAGAGCCTGGAACAACGCAAGAGTATACATTCCAAACAGGAACATATTTGACAGTGGATGCACCGGATCCATTCCAAATATGCTCATTCACTCGATTGAATCCGACTGACGTTTACTCAGATAATGACTCTTTGTGTCAAGAGATAGTTATCGGACCATTGCAAAAGGATGTTGGTATAATCAGTATCAACTCACCAAATGCACAAATCGTATCTAATGACCAAATAGAGGTAGCTATACAAATCAGAAACTATGGATTGGATCCTGTAACTGAACTTCCTGTTGCATATAATGTACCTGGAGCAGGTCAGGTTTCAGAGACAATATATTTCAATCCACCATTGTATAACGGAGATGAGTATGTATATAGATTTAACCAAACATTCCGTTCTTCATTCGGAGCAGTGAACTTGAAATGTTGGACAGGATTGGAAGGAGACTTCTATCATGACAACGATACTATCTATAAGAGATTAGAAGGTGTTGGAACAACAAAAGACTTAGAAGCTAAGTATGTAACAATCGATGATGCAGACCCTGATAACATAGCATTGCAACTTGCAATTATGAACAGAAGTTCTGTTGGTGTTGGAAATGTTACTGTAGGTTACTTTGTAAATGGAGATAGAAACAATATGGTAACAGAAACATACAGATTAGGTAATACTATCCCGGCAGGTTCTTACGGCTATCATAAGTTTGAGACTACGCTTCCGAGAGCGAATGCACCTTATGCAAGAATCACTGCCTTTATCTCTGTTCCTGATGAAAATGATAGGACAAACGATACGACAAGTGTACTTTACATGGGATACAGAGATGGTGTGGCTGACTCGATTTTGATTGAACAGACATATCTTCCTGATTGCCGAGTTCAGTTGAAAGCTCACAATGGAGGAACGATAGGAGGAACGACACAAGTCAGAGCTCACTTGGTTCTAAATGGTGACTTTGCAAACAGAATCACAGAAGACTTCGTTTGGGAACATGATGAACCAAATCCAAGTATGATACGTTATATGAACTTCACCCAAAGAATACCTAAGAGCGAAGATGGCAACTATGATATCATGGCATGGATAGAATATCCTTATGATGCAGACCATAGAAACGACACAACACATGTTTATGCTGTACGTTCTTATGTAGGATTGGAAGATGTGGAACAAGCAAGTGGCTTTGTATTGGAACAAAACCAACCAAATCCGTTTGACAAGGAAACAACAATTGAATTTACCTTGCCACAAGCAGGAGAAGCCGTGCTAACAATCACCAATAACCTTGGTCAAGTTTTGAAGACTATCAAAGGCGTTTACGGAAGTGGTAAAAATGTGATAGTATTGAAAGATATCGATTGGCCGGAAGGTGTTTACTACTACACAATGTTCTATAACAATGAAAAGCAAGTCAAGAAGATGATTATCGCAAAGTAAGTTGAATAGAATAAAATCAAAAAGCGTGGCTGAGAAATCAACCACGCTTTTTTTATAATTTGAAAAAAAAACCTAAATCAGCTATCTGTTTTGTTTGCGAGCAAATTCGAAAAGGGCTGTCGGAAGATGACAATAACCATTCGGGTTTTTGTCGAGATAATCTTGGTGATAATTTTCTGCAAGGTAAAAATTCTGTAGAGGCTCAAGTTCAACGCATAGCTTGCAACCATATTCCTGAACAACTCTATCATAAACTTGTCTTATTATTGATAAATCCGTATCATCAACATAGTAAATCCCCGTACGGTAGCGTGTGCCTATGTCGTTGCCTTGACGATTGAGAGAAAGCGGATCGATGGATTTGAAAAACAATTCCACGAGTAATTTCAGATCAATACGATTTGAGTCGTAAACAACTTTGACTGTTTCTGCAAATCCTGTAAGATCCGTATATACCTCTTCGTAAGTTGGATTCTCTGTCTTGCCATTTGCATAGCCTGTTGCGGTTTCAATCACTCCGCAAATTTGTTTGAAATAATGTTGCGTACCCCAAAAGCAACCTCCTGCGAAATAAATCTCTTTAATCATACAGCAAAAATAGTGTTTTTTTGATTAAAGCAACAAAAAAAAGCAACCTAATTTCAGAGTTGCCTTCTATATTTTGATAAATCATGACTTCTTAAATGCAAATCACCATAATCATTTGCAGAATCAGAAAAGAAAAAATCTGAGGCTTACCTTTGATGTAACTTGTTATAAGATACACCCATAGCAAAACGGAAGGCACCAACATGATGTGCAGACTGCCCGGATATTTTCCCATAGAGAAAATCGCACCGACAGATATTGAAACCCTGATTACAAGACTTAAAGCAAAAAGAACAATAGAGTGTGCAGTTATTTCACCTTTCGATGATTTGAAAAAGTCCCACACCCAAAGGAATATTCCAGCCATCAACATCAAACTCAAAGCCAATACACCGATTCCTGTATGCCCAATGGCAGGCATTAGTTTCATTAAGACAATCAACAAAAGCCAATAGATGATTTCTAATCTGAAACCAATTTTTGTATTGTTCATAACAATTGTTTTTTATTTATTAGTCTTGAATTGGTTATGAATGCAAAGGTAATCTTTTTTTAGAATACTAATAAAAACAAGTCCAAAAATATTTCTTGATTTCGCTCGGCTGAAACAAAGAAACAATTTACTGTTTCTTTGTTTTAATATTTTAATTTCAAGAAAGAATAAACTCGGTTTCTTTTTGTGTGTAAGGAATGGGGAAAATATGACTAATAATTAGGAAGATATATCTAATAATCGAAACATTGGGGTAGTAATTTTGCAAACGAAAAAATATTAACTATTTAAGGGTAAAAGATTATGAATAATGTGATTTATCTTGTAACGGGAGCGGCTGGGTTTTTAGGCTCTAATATTTGTACTCAATTGTTGGAACGCGGTGAAAAGGTAAGAGCTTTTGTGCTTGAAGGAGATAAGGCGGCGAAATTCTTGCCTGAAGGGGTAGAGGTCTTTTATGGAAATCTTTGTGATAAGGCATCTTTGCTTCCCTTTTTTAGTGTTGAGCAAGGGGTGAAGACAATATGTATTCATGTTGCGAGTATGGTAACGGTGAATCCTTATTATCGTAAGACGGTACTTGATGTAAATGTGGGTGGTACGGAGAATATTGTAGATATGTGCTTGGAACATAAGGAATGTGAAAAACTTGTCTATGTGGGTTCAACGGGTGGAATACCGGAACTTCCTCATGGGGAAAAGATTAAAGAGATTGCCGAGGTGAATTTAGATAAGGTTGAGGGGTGGTATAGCAAGAGTAAGGCAATGGCAACAAATAATGTCTTTACTGCTGTAAAAAATAGAGGATTAAAGGCTTGTGTTGTTTATCCTACGGGGATTTTCGGACCGAATGACTATGCCGTTAGCGAGACTACTTCAACTATTATTAAGATTTTAAAGGGGGAAATGTCGATTGGTATTGATGGCTCGTTTAATTTGGTAGATGTGCGAGATCTTGCTGCTGGTTGCATTGCCGCTGCCGATAAAGGTAGAATTGGAGAGGGATATATTCTTGGAAATGATGTGATTCGTTTTAAGGATCTTAATAAAATTCTTGTGCAAGAGACGGGTTGCAAGTCAATAAAGTTCTTTTTGCCTATATTTCTTGCCGAGATGATTGCTAAAAGAATGGAAAAGAAAGCCGAAAAGACGGGTGAAATGCCTTTGATGACTACTTTCTCGGTTTATAATCTTAAAAGAAATAATGTCTTTAATTATAGTAAAGCAATTAATGAACTTGGTTATAGAACACGTCCTATGCATCAAACCCTAAGAGATCAAATAAAATGGTTGAAAGAGAATAATATGATTTAGCCTTTCTTGTCTTTTTCTCTAATAATTGTTTATCTTTGTAGACGTTTAGTTGAGAAAAAAATAAGAAAATGGCGGTTTATAGGTTGGATAGTGATTTGTGGTTTCCTAATCCTTATGAGGGAGAGGAAGATGGGCTTATTGCAATTGGTGGAGACTTGCTGGAGGATAGGCTTTTGTTGGCTTATAGCAATGGAATCTTCCCTTGGTTTTCGTTTCGTCATTATAAGGAGCCTTTATGGTATTGTCCTTTGAAAAGATTTGTTATTTTTCCCGATGAGATTCACATAAGTCATTCTATGAAACAATTGATTAGGCAAGAGAAATACTTGGTTACGGTTAATGAGGACTTTGATGGAGTGATAAATGGTTGTGCTACGGC